>JABLXR010000010.1 GCA_013178015.1 Anaerolineae bacterium | reverse complement strand
GATCCCCTCTATGGCGTCCATGGAGATGGGTAAGCGCCAGGGGCCGAGCTGCACCACCAGCCCGTTCCGGTCCAGGTAGTAAGTGAGCGACTGGAAGCCCATCGTGTACAGCCACCCCACGGTGGCCAGGACGAGGGCAGTCAGCGCTAGCAGCAAGAGCACGAATGCTCCTGGGCCCAGAGGCACGCGCACCGCCGCCCAGGCGGCGCCGATGCCCAGCAGCGCAGCTGCTACGCTCGCCCCGGCCAATACCCAGGGGGCGGATCCCGGACGAGGCACGAAAGTCACTGTCCGCCCCCACCGCGCCCCGCTGACAGCGCCGCCAGCAGTCGTCGTCGCCACTCGCCCTCCTTGTTCAGCAAGGGGTAGGCGGTCATGTCCATGTGGATGGGGGTAATGGAGACCAGACCGTGCTCCAGGGCCCAGATATCGGTGTCGGGCTCCGGCTCCCCGGTCGGTGGGTCGCCCCCTATCCAGTAGTACGGACGGCCACGCGGGTCCTCTCGGCGAAGCAGCACGTCGCGATACACCCGGCGGCCGAGACGCGTCAGCCTCACGTCTCGCCGAGCGGCCTCCGGCCCAGGAGGGACGTTGACGTTCAGGAACACGTCAGGCGGGAGCCCGCACACGTGGGCCGTCTCGGCCACGGCGGCAGCCACCTCGGCAGCGGGGCCGAAGTCCAGCTCCGAGTTGTACGAGGCCAGCGAAACGGCTATGGCGGGGAGCCCATTGATGGTGGCCTCCATGGCGCCGGCGACCGTGCCCGAGTAGGTGATGTCCTGCCCCAGGTTGGGCCCCGCATTGATCCCGGACACCACCAGGTCTATGGGCCGCCCCACCACTCCCAGGACCGCCATGGCCACGCAGTCCGATGGCGTCCCGTTGGAGGCCAGGGCGGGGCTGCCGTCAGACAGTTGCACCGATTCCACCCGCAGAGGCTTATGCATGGTCTTGTTGTGGCCGGCGGCGCTCCAGTTGTGATCGGGCGCGAAGACGGTGACTGTGCCCAGCCGACGCAAGGCTGCCCCCAGGGCCACCAGGCCGGGCGAGCTCACACCGTCGTCGTTGGTGACGAGAATGTGCATGGCATCCTTTCCCATCGTCGCTCTTGATTCTAGCACAGCGGCGCCCACAGGCTGAATGGGCAGCTGGGCGGCGACGAGTTCCCCGCATGGGGGCCGATTTTCCCCTGGGCGGGTGGACGTGACTGACGGCTGTGCTATACTGCGCACAGCGCCGGTGGCTGACGCCACGAGCCGCGCCGGGTCGGCCAGGGCTTCTTGCTGCAGCTGCTCCGTTGTAGGTGAAGCTGGTCAGAGCTTCGCCAGTGCGTGGCGTGAGGCGGACTACCCAAGCCCGGGGTGTGAGGAGTGCGGCGATGAGCAGACCGAGGTTGGGACTTCTGGTTCTCGCGGTGCTTCTGGTTCTCGCCGGAGCGTTGCCCGCTGCGGCGGCCGGCCCCAATGAGGTGAGTGACGCCCCTCCCGTGGTGGAGCTCCAGATCGAGGACACGGGAGACTGGTCGATCCTGCTGCCGGATACGCCGGCTCAGGTGGACTCCCGTGCCCTCACTGCGCTCGGCCAGAGGCTGGGCCTGGCGCTTCCCCCTCTGGCGGTAGAGCCAGTCTACGTCCGGATGGCCGGGGACACCGGCGTAGGGCTGCTCGCCCTGGTCAAGCGAGGTGAGGAGACCACCGTCTTTCTCAACGGCATTCCCCTCACGTCCGTTACTGTCACCCGTTCCGCCTTGAGTGCCCTGGCGCAGGAGTGGGTACCGGAGCTGGACCCCCTGGCTGCCTGGGTGAGCGATGTCAGCCTGGCCACGGTGGTGCGATTGCCCATGGGTCGAGAGCAGCCAGTGGACCTGGCCCGGCGGCTGGAGCCTCTGGATCTGGCGGGAGAGCGCCCGAACGTAATCGAGCTTGGCGCCACCGTCGCTCCTGATGGCCGCTTGCTCTCGTTGGGTGGGATAGCAGCCGAAGATCTAGGGCTGAGCCTGGTGCTGTTCGATCCCTCTTTGCTTCAGGGACTGCCGATCTCCGACCTGGGCCTAGATGAGCTCGAGGTGGTGGTCCTGGGCAACGGTACCGGCGTCAGGGTCCACGGCGAGGAATGGCTGCTGCTGGGGTGGAGCCCCGAGGATCTCTTGGCCAACGCCGAGGACTTGGCCGGGATGGCTGGACTGGTCCTCCGTCCCCAGGACCGGCAGATCGCCGAGTTGGCGGCAGAGTGGCTAGCGGACAGCCGAGTCCGGGCGGATCTCTTCTTGGCAGCTGAGCCCCGCGACAAGGACTTGCTCGTCCGTTTGGGCCGTCCGGTAGAAGTCGAAGTACGGGATGGCGGCCTGTACGTGGAGGACCTTGGCACCGGCTTCGTCCTCGATCCTGTAAGTCTGCGGTACGTGGAGCGTCTGGGCCCGGTGGGCCTGGCCTGGGAAGGCGAGAGAATGGAGCTCCGCTCCTCCCTAGGCAATCGGCCCATGCCCGTGCTCCGCTTGGACCCGGCGTTCGTGCCCACGGCTGCTTCGGCTTTCGCGGGGGACATGCTCCCCTGGGATGCCCTGGGGACCCTGCTGGCGCACACCAGCCTCTCCGCTCAGGTGATCTACGAGGGCGCTCCCACGCCGGATCCGGGGGCGCTCAAGCACCAGCCTGAGCCTGCTCGTGCTCTGGGAGAGGTCACCGTGCCCGTTACCATTTGCCGCACGGACGGAAGGCTGGCGGTATACGGCGAGCCCTTGCCGCTGCAAGTGCTGGGGATGGGCATACCGGAGACGATTCGCTACTACGTCGGGCTGCTGGGCGAAGGTGTGCGGGCCCTCTCGGTGGGGATCGGCGCACCCGGGGTGGATCTAGGTATCAATGGTGCCCACGCCCACCTGGAATGGGATGAGACCACCCGCGGCAATGTGCTGGACCTCCTGCTGGACGTGGCTGCCACCGACTTCGGCCTGCCGCCGGTGCTCACTTCGGACGTCGGGCGGAGGGGGGTGGACATGTTGTTCGGTCTCCTCAGCCATTTTGCCGTGGGAGTGGACATCGTCCTCACCGATGAGCCCCTGCCCCCGGGCACGCTGGAAGGCCTGATGGGATTGCGAGTGGCCGCCCCGACCGAACCGCTGGTGGTGGCTCCCTCGGAGACGCCCACTCCCGAACCGACGGTTGCTCCCCCCGCCACGAGCACGCCTACGCCCAGCCCCACGCCGGCACCTACGGCCACACCGCAGCCAACGGCTACGCCGGAGCCGACGGCGACGCCCGAGCCTACCGCTACGCCCACTCCTACGCCGGAGCCGACGGCCACGCCCGAACCTACGGAGACGCCTACCCCGGAGCCTGTGACCTACACTGTGCAGCCAGGGGACAACTTGACCCGCATAGCCCGGCAGCATGGGGTCACTCTGGAAGCGCTCATCGAGGCTAACGAGATCGAGAACCCAGACCTGATCAACGTGGGTCAGGTGCTTATCATCCCACCGGCCGAGTAGGTGAGATAAGCAGAGGAGATCGGGGATGGGTCTCGGCGGTGCGGGCCGGACCGCCTGTGACCTATCCCCGATCTTCCGGAACTTCCACCCAGACGGGTGACGACCATGCCATCTGGCCGTTTAGCTGCGCCACACGCAGGTAGTACCAGTGCCGCCCGGGCGGCACCTCTTCGTCTACAAACGTGAAGGGCACCCGGTACGCGGCCTCAGGCACCGCCAGGTGCGCCTTCATCTTAGCGGAGTTGTGCCACAGGACGTCTCCCAGGTTCTCTACCTCCGAAAGCTGGCCGACTCCCAGTAGCGTCTGTACCTCTTCCCTCGTCTGGTGCTGGAAGGTCACCACCCGCGACCGATGGAAGGCTTCGGAGACGTGAAAGCCCCAGTCCTCATCGCCCACCTGGATGCGAACGTGGGCGCTCAGAGGTGCTTCGATCTCGAAGACCATCCCCTGCACGTTGCTCCGCCCGCTCTCTCGCGGTGGGGTGGTGAGCTGCCAGGAGACCGATCGCTCGCCTTCTTGGGTGAAGGATTGGCCAAAGTCGGTGAAGAGGCCCTCGCAAGAGATGATGCGCCCCCGATCCACCTCGGTGACGCCCCGCCAGGTCCGGGGCTCGGCGCGCACCCCGTAACGGGGACTCAGGCCCCAGCCGCACTGTAGCCGCAGCTTCAGGCGGTGGGGCCCCCCGCCCTGAGGCACTTCCCATCGGTCGGCGTGACACAGGGTGTGCACCACGCGGTTGTCGCGCAGGAGCTCGATCCGGTCAATGGCGTCGCTGCCTACGACGGTGCCGGTGATCTCCATAGGGGGGTGAGCGCGGATATCGCTGCCCATGAAGTGTCCGTTGAGGCGGAACGCTAGGGCCATCCGGTCGCCGGTGACACCGAAGACACGCCGCTGCAGGAACGCCTCCCACAGGGCCGGCCGGGATAGCTCCGCCGCGTACACGCCCATGAGGCCGCTGCCCCAGGGGCCCGGGTAGCCGTTGTGGCTGTCGCTGGAGGCCATGATGCCGATCCGGTAGCCGTGGGCCAGGCCGTCTTGGATAGAGCCTCCGGACACCCGGGGGGCCATGTCCTGGTTCCGCTCGAGGGTGAAGGGCGTGTTGCACCCTTCGGAAGATCCGTGGGAGGAGTAGATCTCGGCGAAGGGGCTGAGGTCGTCCTCGTGGTAGTGCCAGTCTTTGCCCCGCTCGCCCACCTGGTAGGCGGTGTGGTGTGGGATGGCGATGCCGCGCGCCCGCCGCAGGTGGGCGTACAGGTGAGGGAGGGACTGAGCCGCAGTGAGGGGCCCGCGACCGAAGTAGAAGACGTTGTGATCCCCGTAGAACCGGCGGTCGCCGTGCCACTCATAGCCGGCGAAAGTGACGAAGCGGCCCGGGTCGTTGTGCCGCTCCACCTGGCGCAAGACTTCCTCCCAGTCCTCGAGGAACTGGTCCCGCTGGCCGACTGTCTCCACCTGAAGCTTACCGGCGGCCTGGTAGTAGTAGAAGGGGTAATAGGCGATGGGAAAGAAGTCCAGATGAGCGAGGGCGGCGGCGAAGGTATCCTCCAGACTGGGCATGTGGTGATGATGCACGTTGGTGTGCATGTCGCCCCAGTAGAGGTTGAGCCCTTCGTCCATGGGTTCGGTCAAATGATTCCTCCTCGGGCGAGGGGGCAGGTGCGGGCATTATACAGAGGGGGCTGGCAGCCACAAGGCTGGTCCGTCTGGTCCCTGGGGGTGGCCGCGTCCCCAGCGGCAGCCGTGCATGTCCGGCCGCCGCGAGGCGCGGGACTCTCCTCTCGCGCACCCTCCTCGCCTACGGGTCGCTCTGGACGCCTGGGCGCACGGCGCGCCACTCGCTCGCCCTCAGAACGGCGATGACGGACACACTCGGGCGGTTCCCCCTAGGGCGATGCCTGGCTATACTAGCCCCTGCCCTCGAGGGCAGGGCAGCGTCCGAGGGCCGTACGGAGGCAAAGACATGGATCAGACGGAGAGACTCCTCAAAGAGCTGAGCGAAGCCCACGGAGTGCCGGGCTACGAGGGTGAAGTGCGGGCGCTTGTGCGCCGACTGGCCGAGCCCGTCTCCACCATCGAGCAGGACCGCATCGGCTCACTCATCTGCCGGCAAGGCCAGTCCGGCCCGCGGGTGATGCTGGCGGCACACCTGGACGAGATCGGCTTCATGGTGCACCACGTAGGCGACGACGGCATGCTCCGCTTCTTGCCCCTAGGCGGCTGGTGGGACCAGGTACTCCTGGGCCAGCGGGTGACGGTGAAGACGCACAAGGGCGACCTGACCGGCGTCATCGGGGCCAAGCCGCCCCATCTGTTGCCCCCGGACGAGCGCAAGAAGCTGGTCGAGCGCAAGGACATGTACATAGACATCGGAGCCACCTCGAAGGAGACGGCCACTGAGGCCGGGGTGCGCCCGGGGGACCCGGTGGTGCCGGTGGGGGCCTTCGAGGTGCTTGCCGGGGGCAAGGCCTACATGGGCAAGGCGTTCGACGACCGCG
Source organism: Anaerolineae bacterium (assembly GCA_013178015.1). NCBI lineage: Bacteria > Bacillati > Chloroflexota > Anaerolineae > Anaerolineae bacterium. The sequence goes on along the minus strand of JABLXR010000010.1, from coordinate 93,844 downwards.
CCGGAGTGGCCCTGATGCTGGATCTGCTGCAGCACTTCGCCCAGGCGCCGCACCCCAACGTGCTTTACGCCGTGGGCACGGTGATGGAGGAGGTAGGCACTCGAGGGGCCAAGACCAGCGCCGAACTAGTGGATCCGGACGTGGCCCTGATCCTGGAAGTGGACTTGTGCGGTGACCTGCCCGGCATCCAGCCCCAGGAGGCAGCCACCAAGCTGGGAGGGGGCCCATCTCTGTGGCTGCTGGACGCCCGCATGATCCCCAACCTCAAGCTTCGCGACCTGATCATCGAGACAGCAGGCGAGCTGGGCATACCCTTGCAGTTCTCCGCCTACACCGGGGCGGCAGCCGACGGGGCCATGATTCACATGCACCACGCCGGGGTGCCCACCGTGGTACTGGGGGTGCCGGTCCGGCACGTGCACAGTCAGGCTGGCATCATGCACCGTGATGACTACGACAACATGCTCAAGCTGCTCATCGCCGTGGTAGGCAAGCTGGACGCGGAGACCGTGGCGGCCCTGTGAGAGAGCAGCCCGGTTCGCACATTGAGGCACGGGATGGCTGGCCGGTGAGGAGGAGGCTGGGGACGGTCCTGGCTGCGCTGCTGGCGGGACTGGCAGCCCTCTGGTTGGTGGGGGAACGGGGCCGCTTCCTGCTCCCCTCCAGCCGCCGGAGCATCCGCCTCATGGGCTGGTCGGGAACGTTCAGCCTGACGGCGCTGCACGGCTACGTCTACGGGCGTTGGACCCGCCAGTACATGGCGGTCCTGCGCTGGCTCCTGCCCCGATTAAGGCCTCGGCAGAGCCGATACCTGGCCGACCGGTACCACGCCAAGGTGCTCACCGCCGAGCTGGCCCGGTCCGTCATCACTCTCGATCGAGACATCCCCCTGCGCGACCTGGAGCAGGTGATCCCCTACTCCCAGGCTCGGACTCTGGTGCTGAGCGGATCGCCGGACATCGCGGTGTATGAGTGTGCCTGCCGGCTGTCCCGTACCCGTCACTGCGAGCCCACCCAGGTGTGCCTAATCATCGGCCAGCCCTTCGTGGATTTCACCCTGGACCATCACCCCGGGGGTGCGCGCAGGCTGACCCAGAACGAGGCGCTGGAACTGCTGCGTCAGGAGCACGACCGCGGGCACGTTCACACTGCCTGGTTCAAGGACACAGCCCTGAACCGGTTCTACGCCATCTGCAACTGCTGCGATTGCTGCTGCGTGGGCATGGAAGCCATGATCCGCCACGGCATCCCGGTGATGGCGCCCTCAGGCTACCTGGCCCGGGTGGAGGCCCAGCGATGCTCGGGCTGCGGCACCTGCTGGGGAGCCTGTCCCTTCGGCGCCATCCACGCCAGCGACGGCGTGGCGCAGGTGGAATGGGCCCGGTGCATGGGCTGCTCCGTGTGCGTGGACCGCTGCCCTACCGGGGCCCTCATTCTGGTCCGCGATGAGGCCAAGGGCATCCCCCTGGACGTCCGGACGCTCGCTTAGGACTCACTGGCAGGGCTGGTCCGCCACGGCCACGGGTGCCACCCCTGGCGCAGAGAGAGCCTCACGCCAAGACGCAAAGGCGCGAAGATGAGCTGAGGAAGAGGGGTTTGCCTTGGCGTCTTGGCGTCTCTACGTGAGACCTTATCCTCGCCGCGCTCGACGAACGGAAAGGCGGGTGCCGCTCAGCGTCCTTCGGCGATCTTGCTCTCGGTGTGCTCCCGCAGGCCCTCCTCGATGGGCGTGCTCGGCACTGCCAGCCCGTGAGCCCGCATCTTGTCCAGAGTGGCGACCCGATGGCACAGGAAGGAGACGTGCTCCGGGTGTTCCTCGCGGTAGCGGTCCACCGGGATCTCCGCGATCCGCGCCGTAGTGCCCAGGACGCCGGCGATGATCTGGTAGTAGTCGCGGGACTGGATGATGTCGGGGCCGTACATGTTGTAGATCTGGCCGTAGGAGTTGGCGTTCCCCACCATGCTGAGAAAGAAGGCGGCCAGGTCGCGGACGAAGATGGGCTGCTGGAGGAAGTAGCCGGCGCCCACCAGCTCCAGGGCCTCTCCGTCGCGGATACGACGCAGCAACTCCGGGTCCCGGCCGTGCTTGGGGAGACACCCTAGCTCCGACCCCGGGCCGTAGATGTGGCAGGGGCGGATGATGGTCCACTTCATGTCGCCGGTGTCGCCGTTGATGAGCTCGAGCTCGCAGCGGCGCTTATTGGCCCCGTAGCTATCGTCGGTGAGGTAGTAGGGGGTATCCTCGGGCTGAGGCACCCGCCGGCGGGGCGGGTCGTAGACGAAGTCGGTGGAGATGAAGCCGAGGTGAGGCGTGCGCTGGCGAAAGACTTCTACGTCCTGGCGGGCGTCTTCGGCGAAGTAGCCGATGCAGTCGTACACCACGTCCCACTCGGTGTTGGCCGAGGCGATCGCCTCGGCGAAAGCCGCGCCGTCCTTGCGGTCGGCCACCAAAGCCGTGACGCCGGCGGGGACGTCCTTCTGGCCACGGGTGACGACCCATACCTTGTGGCCGGAGGCCACTGCCATCCGGGCCAGAGTGCCGCTCACGAAGCCGCTGCCGCCGATGATGAGTACCTTAGCGCGCCCATTCTGCCCCATGTCTCAACCTCTCCGCTCTATCTCGCCCCCATCGGAGGCGATGGATGCCGGGCACTATGGGGGCACGGGGGCAGAGTGTCAACAGCCGGAGCAAGCCGGCGCGCCGCGGCCACACCTCCACTCTCAGGAAGCCCAGGTCAGTTCCAGTCTGCCTCCCAGGAAGTGAGCCAGGCTTTCCGCTTCGCGCTCCGCCCCCTGACGCACCCACGGGGGCAGGGGGCGGAAGGGCTCGATGGTCACGCTGACCTGGCTGCGCTTGCGTTCGTGGCGCCACGTTGCTTCCATGCGGCCGTCGGCCAGCAGCACGGGCGAGATCCAAGCCTGCGGCCGATACACGCGGGCGCGCATAGCGGGAGGCAGCAGGAGCTCGGGCGCGTCCGGGGCGGCGCCTATGACGTACTGGTCGAAAGCAGGCACCAGGCGCACGGCACCAGTAGGGCCGGCCGCCAGCAAGTCGGGAAGGTTTTCGACCAGCGCCCAGGCTGAGGTTCCCTCGATGCTCACCGGGACCACCTGCTCGCCCAGCCCCTTGAGGAGGTGCCGAGCACGGGCAGTGCTGATGCCGGTCCACCAACGCACAAGATCCGCCTCCGTGGCCGGCCCCTTGGCACCCAGGTAGCGGCGGAAGACGGCGCCCAGCGCTCCCGCCGGGTCCTGGGGGTGCCAGGCCGGCAGCCACCTGTCGGGCCGGGTGAAGCGGACGTTGTTGCCCACGCTATCGGCGAAGCAGAGGTAGCCCAGATACGAGGCGGGCTTGAGCAGGCTTCCCCAGCCGCCGCGCAGCCTGCTGCCCAGCTCCGGCGAACCGGTCAAAGAAGCGACTGCGTCGGCCAGCTCCTCGCGGGTCAGGGGCGGCCCATCCAGAGCGAGGGGGATGACCTCCAGCAGGCGCTCGAGCTGCTCTGGGGTGACGCCGAAGTAGCGCTGCCAGTAGCCCCTCTCCGGGTGCCGGTAGGTGCTCAGGGCTGCTTGCCACGTGGGGTACTCCGCCGACGGCAGGAGGTGGAGCGTCCCGCGCATGGCCCAGGCCTTCACTAGGGCCCGGTCCTGCCACAGGGCGCGCTGCATGGCCCCACCTTCCAGGTCGGCAACCCGGGCCCAGAGCGCCAGCTCGGCCGAGGACATGAGCTGGGCGTGCAGCCCGCAGATGTCGCCCGCCACGGCCAGCATCTCGCCACGCGGGGCGCGCCGGTCCAGGTGCTGTCGGCGCATGCGCCAGGCCAGCACCTGCTCCCAAGTCAGGGTGGCGGCCGCTGGCTCGCCGTCATCACCCGATCTCGCCGGCACTCCTCCTCCCTTGGCCGTTCGGCACCATACCGGATACGAAAAGTGTCCCCCGCGGCCTGGTGCGATAGCTGCTCACCGCCTTGAAGGACAACACCGAGGGCATGCATCTCTGACTCCTCAGCCGGCAGACCCGCGAGTCTCCACCAGAGGTTGTAGGTAGGCCACGCTCTCTTCTGCCCAACGTTCCTGCTTGGCGACTGTCTCGGCGAGGGACGGCTCGGGTGGGGTCCACAGCTCCACTATCACGTTGACGTCTCGCTCGGCCTGGCGCAATCGGTCCAGGACAGCCGGGACGTCCAGCAGGCCGGCCCCGACGGGGCACCCGCTGATGACGTAGCCGAACTGGTAGTCCAGCCGTCGGATGGTGTAGTCCTTCAGGTGGAGGTTCACCGCCCACGGCGCCAGAACCGCGACTGTCTCCTCGGGCCGCTCCAAGACCCCCAGCGAGTTGGTGGTGTCCAGGCAGATGCCCACGTACAGGCTGCCCACCGCCTCGAGCAAGCGCACCAGACGGGCGGCTGAGTGGCGCCCGTGGTTCTCGATCGCCAGCGATACCCGGGCGGCCTCGAAGGCGGGCGCCACCCGACGTAGCGCGTCCACCACCTCCTCGTCGGACGGCTGCCGGTCGGCAGTGTCGGTCACGGTGCGGACGATGGGCGATTCCAGCCGTCGCGCCAGGTCGAGATAAGCCAGGAGGTGGTCGGGCTGGATGCCCCGAGTGCCCACCTCCAGCGCGATGCCGAGATGGCGGGCCCGGCTTGCCAGCGAATCCAGGGCCGAAGGAGATAGGCGGTGGAGAGGGAGGTTCTCGCAGATCTGGACCACACCGACGCCCAGGTCGTGAGCCCGGTCGAGCAGTTCCGACGCGGTCATGGGGCGGGGCGGCGGGTAACCAGGCACCCCGATGGCCCAGGGAAAGGTGTAGGAGCCGACGCCTAGCCTCATCGTCGCCGTGCTCTGCCCGCCGACTCGGCTTGAGTGATAGCCCGGATGCTCTCCAGCAGGGCCTCGGGCTCGAACACCCGCTTCCAGTCAGGCCGGAACAGCTCCTTCTTGGCGCGGGCCACGGCCAGCTGGGCCCCGTCCGATAGGGGAGTGTCTATGACACCGAAGAACATGGCCAGGTTGATGCGGATGTGGCCGAGCAGGAACTCGCGTGCCGCCTCCGCCGGTACGCCCCGGCGGATGGCTTCGTCCATGGCCTCCCGCACCACGGTGAGGCAGGTAGCAGCCACCGTCTCCGACAGCGCCGGCTCCAGGAGGGCCATCTGCTCCACCGTCACCCGGTAGGCATTGAGCACGGGGGCGAACATGTCCCTCGCCAGGGCCTCGCCCCGGGCGTAGTCGGGCTCGGGGCCCTGCATCAGGGCGCAGACGATGTGCTGAGGAGCCCTCACGCCGCCGAAGTAGTCGTCCAGGACGCTGGGGTCAGCGGAGCGCAAGAAGACAGAGGGATGGCAGGGGTGGGTGACGAAGTAGGTGACATCGCTGCGGGCAGGCAGTACCCCGGCAAAGGGCGCTGCTGGATCCAGACAGACGACCAGCGTCCCCGGACGGGCCAGAGGCACCGCCTGCTCCGAGGCGACGAAGCCGACCAGGGCGTCCGGCACGGCCAGGACGATGGCGTCGGCCTCAGGGACGGACTCAGCGTAAGGCGTGGCCGAGAGGCCCCTCTCCTTGAGCTGCTCCAGGCCGGCCGGTCCCGTCTCGACGTAGAGCATCCGGTAGGCCGGGTGACGCATCAGGTTGTCGGTTATGCGGCACCCCATCTTGCCGCCGGCACCGAACAGAGCTACGGTGGTCATCGGTGTCCTCCTTCCGGTCGAAGTGCAGCGGATGGACCCCGGCGAAACCCTCGACTCCGCCCGGGATCTCAGTTCGGGGTGGCACCCTTCGTGGTGCCAGGCTGCCTCCTCGCTGCTCAGCGTGCCCCGGCTTGGCGGCGGCCGATCTCTACACCAGCAGCGTCACCAGCCAGGCGGCCAGCCCGAGGAACAGTGCCGCCGTGAGCAGCTTCACCGTGGCCGTGTGCCGGGCCAGCAGCAACCGCAGCCGATCCGATCCCACCCCGTAGGCTGTCACCCCAAACACCATCACCAGCGGGGCCACGAACGCCAGGTTGTACGCCGCCAGCAGAGGCACGGCAGTAGCGCGCAGCTCGGGGCGCCCGGCCACGAACATGAGCGTGGGTAGGTAGATCTGGCCGGTGCACGCCAGCTCCACCACTGACACCAATACCCCCGCGACCAGGGCCGCTCCTGCCGCCCTGCCCGGGCCCATGCTCTCCCGGATCACGCGGTTGACCTGTCTCCGAAGGCGGGTCGGGAGCCTCAGGGCCATGTCGGCCGCTTGCCCCTTACGCGCCTGCCAGAAATCGTACAGACTCAGCAGGGCTAGCGCGAGGCATACTACGGCCGTGATGGCGTAGATCACCCGGCCGGCGGTGGCGATGGCGGGGATGGTGGCGAGCAGGCGGTACAGACCCAGGCCGATGAGCAGGTAGGTAGCGAACACCGCCGCCGTGAAGGCGATGCCCGTGGCCAGGATCTGTCGCCGGCCCCGTCCCATCACCGTCAGGTAGGACACGAAGAATACCAGCGTGGCGAAGGCGCAGGGGTTCACCCCGTCCACCAGCCCCGCAGCCACCACCGTCAGAAGGCCGAAGGAACGATACCGATCCACCACCCGAGCCTCGGCGGCGGCCCGCTCCTGCTCCCAACCCTCCCAGGTCCGGGGTGCACCCTCATCCAGGTACTTCCGGATCAGCGCCTCCATCCCCTCGTAGTTGGCTTCGTTCCCCATCAGGTGCTCGCCACCCACGTACACTGCCGGCGCCACCAGCCGTAGGTCTTGTGGAACGCCGTACTGCTCTCCCAGCCACTCCGCCAGGCCGGCGTCGTCCACCGCGGAGTACCGCTCCACCACCAGTTGCGGGTAGACCTGCTCCAGAGCCTTGAGGTCCAGCTCCGCCTGGGAACACACGTCACACCCGGGCTGGAAGAAGTAGGCCAGGTAGATGGGCCTGGGATTGTCGGCGGTCCCGGCCGGGGGCGAGGCCGTGGGCTGACTGGTGGCGGCAGGCGGGGCAGTAGGGGTGGGCTGGGCTGCAGTCGTCGGGGCCGGTGAAGCGGCGCCCTCCGTCGGCGTGGCGGCGGCCGCCTCTGCCTCCAGCATCTGGCGTACCAGCTCCTCCCGGCTGGGTAGCTCGAACCCGCCCCGCTCCAGGTAGTGCTCCACCAGGGGGACGAAGTGCTCTTCGATGTTGTCGCTGCCGATGAGTATGCGCTCACCGATGAGCATCTGGGGGACGCCGCGTTGGTCCCTGGGCACGCCAGCCACAGCATCCACGTACTGCAGCAACCGGTACCCCTCAAGCTCGTCCACCAGGATGCGCTCAACGCGGAGACTGTCCCCATACTGCTCCAGTAGCGGGGGGAGAAACTCATCCCAGACCCTATGGCAGTGGGGACAGGAGTCACTGAAGAACAGATAAGCGTTCACAACCGGACCCTGGGCGCGTCCCGGGACCGGCAGGGCCAGGCCGGCGAGGAGTAACACCACTACGACCATCCGGCGAGCCCATCTCATGCGAGTCGGCCTCCCTCAAGTGGCGATGGCATGAGGGGATTCTACCCGCGTCCGTGCCCCGGTGCACACATAGCATGGCCACCATGGTGCGGTGACTGCCCCGGAGGAGCTGGCCGGACAGCAACTCGACAGCGTGAGACAGGCCGCACCGCTGTTGGCCGAAGGCCGCCAGGCCTACTGGCGTCGAGCGTGGGCGGTGCGCACTGGTGTGCCTCCCGAGATGCAGTTCTAGGAAATCCTGGAGATAAGGGATTGAAGTTGGGCGCAGGTGACGATATAATGCCTAAAGGTATCGTGGCCTTCGGAGAGTCTGTTTGCTGACAAGGAGGTGATGTCTAGTTCTGATTCCGCACCCAGAACCAGGATGGACCAGCCCGGTACCGTGCCTGGTCTCGGCTAGCCCTGGTTGACTGATGCCGCATCAACTCATGGCGACGGGCAGTCACGAAGGAGTGATTCATTCGGTCGTGTAGGCTCGAGGCCTGCAGCGGCAGCCCGAGCCCGTACTCCGGTCATTCGAGGAGGAAAGTCATGGAGATGCGCAGACCGCACCGGAAGGTAAGTCGTCGCGAACTGCTCCGCATCGGCTCACTGGGCCTGGCCAGCATCGGCCTGGGAGCATGTGCAACCCTGACTCCCGCGCCTGCCGCGCCTGGGGCACCAGAGCCCAGCCCTGTGGTACAGCGGCCGACTACCATCAAGTGGGCCCACTACTTTGACCCCCTGCAGAGCCCCGCACAGAAGTTCAACTACGAGTGGATGGAACGGATGGTGTCCTCCTTCGAGGAGAAGCACCCGGAGATCAACGTCGAGCCTGAGTACTTCGACTGGGATAAGATAGACGACCGTTCTGTACTCGACTACGAGGCTGGCATCAAGCACGATGTGATGTTCGGCTCTCCCCAGCTGATGGCCAAGCACTTCGAGGTGGGGGACTTCATTGACCTGACGCCCTACCTGGCCAAGTGGAGCGAAGAGGAGAGGGCGGACTTCAACTGGAGCCCCGTCTGGGCCTCTGGCAGCCAGGGCGATGTGCAGATCGGAATCCCTAGCGGTGTGCACACCCGCAGTGTGGCCTACCGCCGAGACATGTTCTCCGAGGCCGGGCTCGACCCCGATGCTCCACCCACCACTTGGGAGGAGTGCTTGGAGGCCGCCCAGGCCCTGACCACGGACGATGTCTGGGGACTGGGCATGTACTTCGGCCCCTCCCGGGCCACCATCGAGCTGTATTTCGCCCCTCTGATCTGGAACTTCGGCGGCGAACTGTGGGACCCCGAGACCAAGAAGGCGACCTTTGCCTCGGACGCCGGGATGGCAGCGGCAGAAGCCATCTATGACCTGGTCTACACCCAGAAGGTAACCCCGGAAAGCGCAGTCGGTGGAACCTACGACGACGCTATCCTGGTCGCTTTCCTCGAAGGTCGCCTGGCGATGGGCTGGGGATTCGGCAGCTACTGGATCGTGAGCCTGGAGGAGGGAGGCTTCGTCAAAGGATGCTTCCCGGCCACGGAGGCGTGTGCGGAGGACACTGGAGGCGTGATGGTGACGCCCACAGTGCCCGGGGCTCAGTTCACCAACGCCTGGACCCTGTCCATCCACAGTCTGAGCGAGCACCGTGATGAGGCGTTCACCTTCCTCGAGTATCTGCTAGACGCAGATAACCTCTACAACTTCCCTGATGCTGGGCTGCCGGCACGCCTCTCGCTGTGGGACCGGCCTGAGTTCAAGAGCAAGTTCTACCAGACGTGGCTTGAGGCTGCCCGCAAGGGCAGGCCCATGCCGCCAACGGTCCACTACCCCGAGCTGGCCGACACGGCCGCGGCGTGTCTGCAGGAGATCCTGGTGATGAAGGGGTCCATACCAGAGACGCTGAAGAAGTTCGAAGACGAATGGAACGCTAAGTACGCTGGCAAGTAGCTAGAGGATGCTTGCTCCTCGCCGGACTGGTCGGAGCCTGTACTTGCTAAGCAAGTACAGGCTCCCCTACATCCTGCTCCTGCCTGTTGTCCTGGTATTGCTGTTGTTCCTCGCCTGGCCGCTAGGCAGCATCTTCTACTTCAGTCTGCGGCGGACGCCACTGGGTGCCGCATCGGAGCTGGTGGGGCTGGCCAACTTCGCCCTGCTGCTCGGCGAAGGCCGTTTCCTGGGCAACCTGCTGGCCTCCCTCCGCTACCTGATCGGGGTTCTGGCTCTGTCTGTCCCCCTGGCCTACCTGGCAGCCATCCTGATCAGCAGCAAGCTCCGCGGCGCTGGCACGTTCCGCACTATCTTCATGCTTCCCTGGATCATCGCGCCCGTGGTGAGTGCTATCCTCTTCCGCACCATGATTGACCCCTACTCCGGACCGGTGACCCAGCTGCTAGCATGGCTGACAGGCCGAAGGTACCTGTTCCTCGTCGAACCCAACCTGGCCCTGCTCACTATCATCGTCCACAGCGCCTGGCGCTCCTTCCCCTTCGAGATGCTGCTCATAGCCGCCGGCCTCACGGGCATACCGCAGGAGCTGTACGACTCGGCTAAGGTAGACGGTGCCGGGGGCTGGGCTCAGTTCCGTTACGTCACCCTGCCTCTCACCCGCAATCAGCTCTTCGTGGCCGTTCTGCTCATCACTATCTGGACTCTCCAGGACGCTGAAGGAGTGTACTCCCTGACTCAGGGAGGGCCGGGGTACGTGACCGAGGTGGCCGGCGTGAGGCTCTTCAAGGAGGCCTTCATATACTTCAACATCGGAATCGGCTCGGCCATAGGCGTGATTCTGATCGTCCTCAGCATCGTCTTCATGATCCTGTACTTACGTCTCATTGGGGAAGGAGAGACACAGTGAGGTGGCGGGGGATACTAGCCTGGATGGGCATCGTGGCCATCGCTGTAGTGGTGCTCTTTCCCATCGCCTGGGCGATCAAGACGTCTCTGACGGCCCCGCTGGGAGTGGGTAGCCGCACCGTCGGCATCGTACACCTGGAGAGCTACCGCTACATCCTCAGCCAGCCCCTGTTCGTGCTCTACCTGAGGAATAGCCTGCTCGTCTCGCTCGGGGCCATCATCACGGCCTTACCGATGGCCATCATGGGTGGCTACGCTCTGGCCCGGTTCGACTTCCCGGGCAAGCGGCTGAGCGTCCTCCTGCTGGTCTTGCCCCTGCTGCCGGCCATCGCCGTGCTGGTGCCATTGATCGTATACATGCGCCTTCTCGGCCTCTACAACACCCTGTTCGCCGTGGTGCTGGCCAATGTGGTGTTCAACACCCCCTTTGCCGTCTGGATGGTGCGTGGCTTCTTCGTCTCGATACCCATCGAGATCGAGGAGGCGGCAAGGATGGACGGATGCTCCAGACTGGGGAGCTTGCGGCGGATCAGCATTCCGCTGGCGGCGCCGGGCCTGATCGCCGTCTCGATCTTCGTCTTCATCAACTCCTGGAACAACTACCTCTACGCTTTCGCCTTCACCACTTCACCCCACCTCGCCGTGCTGCCCCAGGCGCTGTTGCGGTTCCTGGGGGCATGGGGAACCAACTACGGTGGATTGACGGCGGCGGCCACCCTGGCGCTGCTTCCGCCGGCTCTCTTCTTCCTCTCCTTCCAGAGATGGTTCGTCATGGGCATGCTGGCCGGGACGGGGAAGTAGCCTCGACCGAGGTCGGGGCTAGGGAGCCTGTGGCTGGCCGTCCGCCGGCGGGGACGGGAGAGCGGCGCTGTAGGGGGATGGGGGGTGCGGCAAGCGCTCTGTAGTAGCCCTCGACCGACGTCGGGGCTAGGGAGCCTGCGGCTGGCCGTCCGCCTACGCGGACGGGGGAGGGTCCCCGTGGAGAGGTGTCTGTGGCGGCGGCCGTCCCGTAGCCCGGACGGCGGTCGGGGGCGACTGCTACGCCTTCCGCCCCTCCACCGTGATGCTGGCGAAGCCGTAGCCCTGGCCGCGGAACTGGCCGTACTCCTCCAGGTGGTGCACCCGAACCTGGCCGAACCCCGTTTCCTCGATCAGCCTCAGGTACTCGTCCTTGTCCAGCGCCCCGGCGATACACGAGGCCCAGAGGCCAGCATCCTGCCGCACCTCTGCCGGCACGTCCCCGTAGGAGACGATGTCGGAGAGGCAGAATCGCCCGCCTCTCCGGAGCACCCGGTGGATTTCGCCGAACGCCCTCGCCTTGTCCGGCACTAGGTTGATGACGCAGTTGGAGAGCACCACGTCCACGCTGGTGTCCGCCACTGGCAGAGCCTCGATCTCGCCCAGCCTGAACTCGACGTTGGCGAACCCGGCTCGAGCGGCGTTGGCCCGAGCCCGGGCGATCATCTCCGGCGTCATGTCCACCCCTATGACCCTTCCCTCGGGACCCACGGCCTTGGCCGCCAGGAAGACGTCCACGCCGGCGCCGCTCCCCAGATCCAGCACTACCTCCCCAGGTCTAAGGTCGGCGAAGCGGGTGGGCGTGCCGCAGCCCAGGCCCAGGTCGGACCCCTCCGCCACATCGCGAGCCAACTCGCCATAATCCACCAGGGGCGCGTCCTGAGTGCTGCCGGGCGGGCAGCAACCGCTGCTGCCGCCACCGCCGCAGCAGCAGCCGCCCCCGCGGGCCGCCTCGGCGTACCTGCGTCTCACTTCGCTCTTCACTCCGCTTGCGTCCACTCGCATATCTCCTCAGTTGGTATCAGCGGCTTCCAGAACACCGCTGCCAAATGGGCACCAATCACCTCACCTCGCCTGGGTCCGGGCCCCACGGCACCGCGTAGGCTGCGGTTCCCCGGAGCCCAGATCGGCCCTAACTTCGGGGAATGGCGGCGGCGCCCGCCGCCGTGATGATCGCCTTTCAGCCGCCGTCCAGTACTCGATGAACCGCCGGCTTCACGTGCTTGTCCACGAATTCGAGGGCCGCTTCCTCGTCCTTGTCCAGAAGAATGCGGATGACCTCCTGCAGTTCCTTCTCCGTCAATGAGATGAGGAGAGTGCGCTTCTGCATCGGATGGCCTCCCTCAGGAGGGCCTCCAGCCGCGCTCTCTGCTCTGAGTACTCCTGGCCGGCGAGCGCCGGGCACTCCTCCAGCGATACTAGCCCGGTCGCCAGTTGGTTGGCGAACACGAAGCAGGAGGCCTGGGCGCACGCCTTGCAGTTGGTGCGCGGCAGCAGACGATAGACCTCGAGGGCGTTGGGGCGCCGCCGCTTGTCGTAGCGCGGCTCGATTTCGTGCCGTCGCCGCCAGATCCGGTTGAGCTCGGTCACGAGGTCGCGCACGGCCTCCTCCGCCTCAGCCCGCTCTTGAAAGCCGCTCACGGCGATCATGCGCTCGTGAACAGTCACCGCCCGGCCATCGCGATGCGCTTGCAGGTGCTTGCCCGCGCGGTCATACACGGCACCGGGCCAGACGGCGTTCAGGTAAGGCATCACGTCGCTTATGTCGGTTTCCAGGTGGGCAAAGGCATTGTAGCGTTCCGCCCCGGGGTCACAGGGCGGCGACGTCACCTCCAGCCTGTAGGTGCGAATCAAGTCTTCTTCGTTCATAGTCCGCTCCCTTCCCCTGCAGAGACGGCGATCGTCTCACCCAGGAGCTCGGCCAAGCGTCTAGCTCCCTGTTGATGGGCAGGTTCCTCCAGCCTGGGACACTCAGTGGTCCTGCGCTCCCCCAGTAAGAGGCCGAAGCCGAAGGCCATACAGGTAGCCTCCCCGCACCGCTTGCAGTTCAGGCCGGGGAGGAGGAGGTAGACGTCGAGCGGGCCGAGGAGCTGCCGCCGCTCGTGGCAGGGAGCGATCTGCTCGCGGCGCTGCCAAGTCTCGTCGCACAGGTGGCGAAACCACTCCAGTTGGGCCAGGGCGTCCTCGGCCCCGTCCACCTTGGCCATCACGGCCACGCGCGGGTAGAAGGTGAGGACACGGACGCCACGCTTCACGGTAACGGTGTTGGCCCCGGGATTGTACATGAGGTTGGGCACCACCGCGTTGAGATAGGGGAACACGGCCGAGACGTCGCCCGCGAACTCGGCAATGGCCCGGTTCTTGTTGGGGTCGGCCAGGCAGCCGAGCACGTGAGTGACTCGGAACGAGCGCCAGGGCTGGGCTTATCGTCGTTGCGCATCATCCCCTTGCCAGCCGACGGCGATAGGGCACTGCGCCGAATGCCGTCAGCTCACGCCTCCGCCTGTCTGCGCTCGGCCAGACAGAGCTCGCCGGTGCATCCCTCCGGGCAGCCGCGCGCCGCGGCCGATAGCCGGGCCACCGTAGGCAGGGCCGCCTCAGCATGGAACAGCGCCCGTCGGAACCACAGGGCCACGTACACCAGGCCGATCAGCACCGGCACCTCGATCAGAGGTCCGATCACCGTGGCCAGCGCCTCCCGAGAGGCGATCCCGAAGGTGCCCACGGCCACGGCGATGGCCAGCTCGAAGTTGTTGCTGGCGGCCGTGAACGACTGGGTAGTCGCCATCTCGTAGGAGAAGCCGCGCCAGAGCGAAATGCCGAAGGACACCAGGAACATGGTCACGAAGTACAAGGTGAGCGGGATAGCCACTCGCAGCACCTCAAAGGGCGCCGCCAGGATCTGGTCTCCCTGCATGGAGAACATGACCACGATGGTGAAGAGCAGCCCCACCAGGGCTGTCGGTCCCAGCTTGGGGATGAACTGGTGGTCGTACCAGTCGGCCCCTTTGCGCCGCAAGAGGGTGAAGCGGGTGATAATGCCGCCGGCGAGAGGGATCCCCAGGAAGATGAGCACGCTCCGGGCGATCTCACCCATGCCGATGTGCACCACCGTGGCCTCGGCGCCCAGCCACTGGGGCACCAGCCTGAGGAACAGATAAGCCAGCGGGCTGTACATGAGGATCTGGAACACCGAGTTCAGCGCCACCAGCACGGCGCAGTACTCCGAATCCCCACCAGCCAGCATGTTCCAGATGAGCACCATGGCGATGCACCGAGCCAGCCCCACCAGGATCAACCCCGTGCGGTAGGCCGGGAAGTCGGAAAGAAGCAGCCAGGCCAGCACGAACATGATGATGGGGCCGATGACCCAGTTGAGGGTGAGGGACACCCCGAACTGCTCCAGGGCGCCGGTGATCTTCCCCAGCTCCTCGTACTTCACCTTGGCCAGCACCGGGTACATCATCCACAGCAGCCCAATGGCGATGGGGAGGGACACGGTGCCCAGGGATACTGCTTCGAAGGCGTCCTTGATCCCGGGCACCACCGCACCCAGCCCCACCCCTGCCGCCATGGCGATGAAGATCCACAGGGGTAAGAAGCGATCCAGAAGCGACAGCCTGGCTACCACGCTGCCTCGTGGAGAACTTGACTGACTCATTTCCCTAACCTCTCACACAGCCGACCGCTCGGCGCCTCAGCCGGACGCTGCTGCCTCATTGATGATCCAGACCACGATCTCGTCCTTGCGCGGTATACGGCCCGAGGACTTCACCTCCTCGTTTATCACCAGCGCCGGCGTGATCTCCACCGGGTACTGGAAGATCTCGCCGATGTCCTCCACCTTGGTGATCTTAGCCTCTACGCCGGCCTCGGCCACCGCCTCGCGCGCCAACTGCTCCAACCGCTTGCACTTCGGGCACCCCGTGCCCAGTATCTTGATCTCCACGTCGTACCTCCTATACTAGCGGACAGTGAGTAGTGGCTAGGGGACAGCAGGGGAGTGGCTCGCGAGCCGTGCTCGGCCTTGCTCGCCACTATGCACTGACGACGCCCCCTACCCTGCCTCCGCCGCGCGGTCCGCCCTCGCCGGACGCCGGTGCAGCAAGGTCAGAGATCCGATCAGCGCTGCCAGCCCCAGCAGCGCGTACGCTCCTAGCAAGAGCGGGTCGGCCCCATTCACCAGGGCCCCAAAGCCCAGCCCGGCCAGGGTGCTGAACAGCGCCACCCAGAATACGTACACCCAGGCCCGCTTGCGGCCGATGATGCTGGCGGTGATGAGGATGCTCTGGATGCTCAGCTCCGGGTCGCTCATCAGGTAGGCCAGCAACGGCCCCCGGTGCATGCCCAGGTCGAGGAACATCTTGGCGATGGGCACTTCCACCAGGGTGGGGAAGTACATGAACACCCCGAAGACCACACCCACGAAGTTGGCGGCGATGGTATTGCTCCCGGCGATGGCCTCCACCCACTCCGGGCGAATGATGACGCGCACCACCCCAGCGGCGAACACGCCCACGATGAGCAGAGGGAAGATCTGCTTCACAAAGCGCCACATCTCCCACAGCCACTCCTGGACCTCGAATTCGTCCAGGCCCTTCCAGGCCACTGCCGCCACCGCCCCCAACACCACTACCTCACCCAGGAACCGTCCCGTGAAGTGAAGGGCGATGCCAGCCGGCATGACCTCCACCCGGAGTGCCGCCACCAGCAAGGTCGCTGTCAGCAGGCCTAGGGCCACCCAGGTCCAGCGGTTGAACCGCTCGTCCACCCGGCTCAGGCCCTTCCACGATGCCGCTCCCACCAGAGCCAGTAGCCCGATGAGAAACAGACCCTGGAAGCTCACCCCCTCCTCGCCCCGGCTGGGGTCGAAGGGGATCAGCCGGGCCAGGCCGTCCTCGATGGCGTCGGCACCCCTTACGGGCAGGCTGACTTGAGCGTAAGAGCTGGTGAACAAGCCCACCTGCAGGGTGCCCACCAGGAGTACCGCGAAGAGGAGCAACATCACCGCCCACACGGCCGGGCGGATGGACGCCTGGCCCCCGAACCCGCCTGCCTTCTCGTTCGCCTGGGCCCGGCCGCGGTCGCCGACCCAGAAGATGGCTGCCATGATCAACCCGATGCCGATGCCGAACACGATGGAGAGCACCAACCGGGCTATGGCGATGTCGAAGCCGATGGCGGCCCCGGTGTAGGTCAGGGCCAGGATGTTGATGGCCGGGCCCACGAAGAGGAAGGTGATGGCCGGGCCCAGTCCCGCTCCCCGCTTGTAGATGCCGGCGAACAGGGGCATGATGGTGCAGGAACACACCGCCAATACGAATCCACCTACAGCCGCCGCCGGATAGGATATGAGCTTGGGAGCATCCCGGCCCAGGAAGCGGGTGATAGCCTCCTTGGGAATGAGGGCCGTCATCGCTCCCGCGATTATGAAGGCCGGCACCAGGCAAAGGAGCACGTGCGCCGCCAGGTAGGAGGCCAGGCTCCCCAGCCCCGACTGAATCATGGTCACTGCGTATCCCGCTATGTCCATGGCTCAGTCCATCTCCGCGGAACTCAGCGCCGGGAACATCCCACAGGCACAGGCTCCCTCAGCCGTCCGGCAGGAGGCCGGCACCCGCGACCCGATGCGCTCCGGGTCCAGCAGGTTGTTGCATAGGCGCCTAGCGTCGGTCAGTGCCTCCCGGTTCAGGGAGTAAAGGATCCAGCGGGCATCGGTCGGATGCCGCTGTGCTCCCACCAGCCCCGCTTCCCGGAGCACCTTGAGGTGATGGGAGACCAGGTTGGCCGATAGGCCCAGCTCCTCGCCCATCTCGCAGTTGCAGTAGGTCCCCTGCTGTAGCAGCCGGAATATGGCCAGCCGCGTGGGGTCGCCCAAAACTCGAAACAGAGCCGCGATTCTCTCCTCGTCCAACATCACCCTCCTCCGGCGTCGGCGCCAGATATGCTTCAATCGTCGTTGAAGTATAGCCTTGGCTCTACGTGAGCGCAACTGCTGCCCCTTAGGCTAGCTGCTCGGCTCCCTCCTGTCTGCGCTATCGGCGCCGAAGACCCGGACGCACTCATCTCCGATCCCGTCCCTGCTCGGCGTCCAGCTCCCTCAGCCACTCCAGAATGCGGCGCTCAATCTGGTCCCGGACCTCCCGGAACTTGGCCAGTTTCTCCTCTTCTGACCCCTCGAAGGCCACCGGGTCCTCGAAGGGCCAGTACAGCCGCTTGCCGACGCCCGGGAAGATGGGGCAGGCCGCCTCCGCCTGCTGGCACACCGTTATCAGGTACCCGAAGTGCTCTCTCCCCAGGTACTGGGCCAGCCCCTTGGAGTATTGGCCCTCCAGGCTCACCCCAACCTCTTCCATCACCAGCCGGGCGTAGGGGCTAATCTCCTGGGGCTCGAGCCCGGCGCTGTATACGTCGAAGCGGTCATCGGCATAGCGGCGCAGGAATGCCTCCGCCATCTGGCTGCGAGCAGTGTTTCCGGTACACAGGAACAGCACCTTCGGTTTGGGCACGATCATCCTCCAAATGCAGGCTAACGGGTTCCTTCGGCGCTGAGACTCAGCTCAATGACTATTGGATCAATGTGGCTTGGATTATCGCCCCCTGCGCTGCCATGTCAACCCTCAGTGAGCCCCGCCGGCGCGCCGGCCTACGCTCACCGGTCGCTTGACACGTCCGGCACACACTCATAGGATTGATCAGGAATCCCGCTCGGGAGGTGCGACCTCACATCTGCACGCCCGCGCCCTACACCCACGCTCAGTGCATGCCGACCGGCACCTCATCCAGGGTGCCAACTGCATCGCTGTCCGCATAGGTCGTAGATCTTCGTGTATGGAGGAGGCAACACCATGTCCGATAAGGCAGCGCGCAGGAGCGTTGACCGCCGTACGTTCGTGAAGGGTTCCGTCATCAGCGCCGGCGCTATGGCACTGGCCGGCATGACCACACAGCCCGTGGATGCCCAGGGGCGCCCTATTCATTGGGATCGCGAGACCGATGTGATCGTCGTCGGGTACGGCGGGGCCGGTGCGGCCGCCGCCATCACCGCTCACGACGAGGGCGCTGAGGTCATCATTCTCGAGAAGACCGACGCCGGTGGCGGGTCCACCTACTACTCCGGTGGCTACTTCGTCAGCCCTACAGACGTCGAGGGCGCCAAGGCCTACCTCACCCACTGCGCCATCGCCGGAGCGGGCCAGACCTTCGAGTTGGACGACGCCTTCCTCACCGCCTGGGCCGAGGAAGCCGTCAGGAACGTCGAGTGGATCGAGAGCATCGGCGGAGCCGCGGAAGTCTCTCTGCGGGGCTGGTACTCCGCCTTCGAGGGGGCTGAGTCGTACACTTCCTACCAGCCTGCAGGGAACCGCACCGGTGTGGGGCTGTGGGAGATCCTGGCCACGGCCGTGGAGGAGCGCGGGATCGAGGTCATCTACAACACCGCTGCCACCCGTCTCGTCACCCGCACCGTGCTACGGGCTCTGGAGGATGAGGCCGCGGGCGACGAGGCCGACCTTCGGCCGCGTGAGGCCGATACCGAAGTCCTCGGTGTCCTGGCCAGCACCGACGGCGTCACCACCGCCATCAAGGCGCGCAAGGCTGTGATCCTGACCTGCGGCGGCTTCGAATGCAACGAGACAATGAAGCGCAACTACCTGGGCGTCTACCCCATCTTCTCGGTGGGCACTCCGGCCGCCACTGGCGACGCCATCAAGTTGGCCGCCGACGTGGATGCAGCCCTCTGGCACATGGGCAAGTGTGGCGGCAACCTCTGCCACAAGCTTCCGCGCGTGCCGGTGGCCTTCCCCTCCATGCTGCAACTGGGCGCAGCCGGTAAGTCGGTCATCTTCGTCGACCAGCAGGGCAAGCGGTTCGTCAACGAGACGCTCCCCTACGATGCCATCCTCAAGGCCATCGACTACTACGACCCCGGCCGGCAGGAGTGGCCTCGCATACCGTGCTGGTGCATCTTCGACGAGAAGACCCGGACCCAGGGCCCGGCGGGCCTGTCGGTCCCCATCGGCAAGCCCATCTACACCTGGAGTGCCGACAACAGCGCCGAGATCGCCAGCGGCGACATCATCCAGGCTGACACCATCGAGGAGTTGGCCGAGGCCCTCGGTATGGATCCGGACGCACTCCTGGACACCGTCGACGAGTGGAATGCTGCCGTGGACGACGGGGAAGACGCCGCGTTCGGCCGAGCCCTCGGTCTGATCGCCATCGACGAGCCTCCCTTCTACGCCCTGGCCGGGTATCCCGGGACCTGGGGCACGGGAGGCGGCCCGCGCATCGATGCCCGAGCGCAGGTGCAGAGCGTCCGCGGTCGGCCCATTCCTCGGCTCTACGCCGCCGGTAACGCCTCTGGCGTCGTCTATCCCTTCCTGTATCCGCTCAGCGGCACCATGATCGCTGACGCCTTCGTCATGGGCCGCATTGCCGGCGCCAACGCTGCCGCGGAGGAACCCGCGGAGTAGCCGGTTGCTATCGGGAGGGGGACTCTTCCCCCTCCCGCCGCATCCTCTTCCCCAAGGAGCGTACATGCGCGCCAGACTCATCCTCTGCACGCTTGCTCTCGTCCTCGCGGCAGTCACGGCCCTCAGCCTCGCCTCGACGGTCGGCCCAGCCCTTGCTCAAGAACCCGAAAACTCCGCCCAGGGCTGCGAAGCCTGCCACGAGGACCTGCTGGAGGCCCTCCCCGAAGACCACCCTAGCCTAACCCTGAATGACCTGGCCTACTGCCTGCCCTGCCACGGAGCCCTGGGGGCCGCCCGGGGCCTGGTCTGGATCACCCACCTGAAGCATTACGGCCAGGACGATTTCGCTGGTGACTGCCTCTCTTGCCACCTGATAGCCAACGGTGAGGTCACCCTGGTGGGCGTGCCCACCGAGGCCGAAGCCGAGGACGACGGAGCGACGCCGGAGCCGACAGGCGTTGGCGCCACTCCCGAACCGTCACCCACCGCCGCCGCCACCAAGTCAGCGTCGGCCTTGCCCACCGTCCGTCCCACTCGGACACCGAGGCCAACGCCCACTCCCAGGCCGGTCGACGAGGAGTGGGCCCTGGAGATGACCGAGTACTTCCGGTCTTGGGCGTCGTCGGAGTTCGCGGACCACACTCACGCCCAAGCCTCTGTCACCTGCAATCAGTGCCATGACACCTTCTTCCCAGAGAAGAAGCCGGCCACAGATGCGTGCCTCCGTTGCCATGGCACCTACGCGCACCTGGCCGAACTGACCGAGCCCGAGGCCGAGGGGCCCAACCCGCACGCCTCACACTTGGGCGAGCCCAGTTGCACCTCCTGCCACAACGCCCACAAGAAAGCTGAGCTAATGTGCCTGCAGTGTCACATCTTCGAGCTGGAGATGCCGGAGTGGGATGAGGACTAGGCCGCGCCCGGCCCCACGTCGGGGTCTCCGGCAGACCAACAATCCGATAGCCCGCTCGGTTGGCAGGAGGTGGCACAACCAGACGTCAGTGTCTGCACTACACGTAGGCGAGCCCGGCCGATCCGCGACGGGGTGCCGCACACGTTGCCACTCTGTACGCGGTAGCCCAGGAAGGTGGGGCCGATTCCTGCTGAACACCGCCGCTACCGGACTCGTGCGAGATTCTGAGGAGGGAGTCATCGGCGTCCGGGCGGACGACAACAGCACCAGGGCTTTCATCAAGGCGAACCGGGCGGCAATCCTGACCACGTGCAGTTAGGACCATAGCGAACAGATGGCCCGCGCGTTCTCATCGCAGCAGCTGTGGACTATCGAGACACACTTGGTGGCCACCGCTCCCACCTGCCCAGGCGACGGGATCGAGATGGCCATACAGGTGGGCGCTGCCGCCAGCGGCTCCGGCTAACTCAGCCTGGACCGCCTGACCAGGCACATCCTAGTGGGCGAAGACGGGGCTCGGTTCGCCGATGAGAGACTGGGTCCCCTCAGGTGCGGTCACGTCCTGGTCAAGCACGGCGTCGACGACGAAGGCTTCTACATGGTTGGCAGAGCGCCATCTACGTGGAAGCCCAGGACCTCGTGGAAGAGCCCATGGGTTTCGCCGAGAGTGCGGGGCGGACCTGGTGTACCAGGCCCACACCATCGAGGAACTGGCCGAGGTGGTGGGCATCGGCGGGTACCTGGCCCCTACGGTGACAAAGTTCAACCATGCCTTGGAGGCGGGCACTGCGGCACCGCTTCGAGTCGCCCGCGCCGGCTCGCCCCAGGCCCCGCGCATACCGCGGCTGCGGGAAGGCGACGTGCCCTTTGGGCCGTCCGCCCTCCAGGAGTCCACCAGTCCGGGCGGGTGCCAAGGCGAGGATACAGCCGAGACTGAGCCTGCGTCGCCGCTCGACGACGGCTTGCGGGCCAGAATAGCCCGGGCTCAGCCTAACCGCCTAGCCCGGCGGGTGTCTTCCTCCTCCGTGCCGCGACCTCAGAGCAAGGCGAACCGCATCGGAAAGCCCGGCACCGGTAAGAGCTCAGGATCGGGGGGAAGGTCGTGCGCGGCGGGCAGTCGTCCTGGGCACACCCGCGCAGGTGCCTTCCTCACAGGCTTTCTGGGCAAGCTCTTGGGCTGGCTGCAACGGCAAGGCAGCGGGGTTCAGGTCCCTCTTGACGAGTGAGCGCCCCCAGGCGCGGTAGGCGCTTGGGGACTGGCTGTACCTGCCAGGACCTTGGTGTTGACTACTTATACAGGCTCGACCAAGACTGAATCGTCAAAGCTCATGTGCGACGCCTCGCATAGATAGTCTACAACGTCGCGTTGGCCCCTGATCAACAGGCGGCTTGGTGGAACTCTTCAGAGCAGGAGCATCCACTTGAGGCCGGCACCGTGCTATAATGGGGCCATAGGGCGTTGCTCGACTCGCAGGTGTACCGGCCAACCGCGCAGCTATTCGGGAGGAGCAACCATGCCGAAGAATATCACAAGGCTATTGACGGTCGTGACGGTGCTTTCCCTGGTCTGTGTAGGTATCGTCCCGGTCGTGGCACAGGACGGCGACCGGCCTCCGGATCTTCACCTGGAGGTGGATGAAGCTGGCAATTGGGTACTGACCGTAGAGGGAGTGGAAGAACAGCTACGTTCGGAAGACGTCGAAGCCCTGTCTGCTGCGCTGGGCCTGGGGTTGCCGCGCCTGAGCCTGGGTCCCGACATAGTGAGCAGGGCGTCGAATAGTGGCATCGGCTATGCCGCGCTGGCGAAGGAGGGCGAGCAGTTTACCGTCTTCCTCAACGATTCCGCAGTAGCTGCCCTCGCAGCTCGGGAAGGTATCATCTCTACGCTTACCGATCAACTGGCTCCCCAGATGGCGCAGGCCGTTGCCTTCCTGCTGAGCAATAGCAGCATCGGCATCACTGCCCGTTTCCCCGGCGCAGTGGGCGATCCTCCCGACCTTACCAGCCGCGTGGCCGTGCCCACCGATGTCGAGGCTCGCTCCAACGTCATTGACCTCGGGCTCACCATGTCCCCCGACGGCGAGATCATCTCGATCGCCGGGATAGATGCCGCTACGCTCGGCATGTCCGGCACTCTGGTGGATCTGTCCCCATTCCGTGGCCTCATCGAGCAATGGAGCATCGAAACCGCCGGAGTGGACGTCGTGGCCAACACCGTGGGCCTCTCGGTGAACGGTAGCGACTGGTTGTCCCTGGCCCTGAACCTGGACTATCTGCGCGACAACCTGGGGTCGGTGACCGGTCTGGCCGGCATGCAGCTGGGCGACCGGGAGCAGCAACTGGTAGCCGTCGGCACAGACTGGCTCGCCGACACAGAAGTGCACGTGGATGCCTACCTGGCCTCCCAGTCGCAGGAGGCGCCAGCCAGACTGGCTCTGGGCCGGCCGGTGTCTGTCGCCATCCGAGATAACGCCGTCCTGGTCGAGGGCTTCAACACCGGCTTCGCCTTGGATGCCATGACTGCCGGCTATCTGGAGAAGCTGGGCTCAGTCGCCTTAGTCTGGGATGGCGATCAGAGAGAGGTCCGTTGGCTCGTAGCCCAGGAACCGATGCCGGTGATCGCCTTCGACGAAGGGTTCCTGCAGACGGTCGGCACTGCTTTCATCGGCGAAGCCGTCGCTCCCTGGGGGCTGATTGATGGCCTGCTAGGGAACGTCAGGCTCGCCGGTGACGTTGTGTACGAGGATAACCCCCGCTCGCCCGCTGAAGCTCTGGACTACCAGGTGGCGGCCAGGACTCCTCCGCTGGGGATGCGAGTAGACCTGAAGGTGAGCCGGTCCAACGGCGGGGTGTCGGTCTGGGGCATTCCTTTGCCTCTTTCCAGCTTCGCTCCCGGAGTGCCCGACATGGTGCGCACCTACGCCAACCAGTATGGCGGACTGGGGGGCGTCGTAGTTGATCTCGGACCCTCCGGGGCAACGGTGAACCTGGCCGGTTCCCAGGCGCACGTGCGATGGGATGCGGAGACGAGAGCAAACGCCCTGGCACTGGCGGTTGACACCTTGGGTCCGGACCTAGGCTTGCCCCCGGCCCTCCAGACAGATCGAGCCCGGTCTGCCCTGCAGGGGGTGGTAAGCTTCGTCAATGCTTTCGGCATTGGGATAGACATCACTGTAGTGGATGAGGCGATCGAGCAAGGGCCACTGGACCGGTTGCTCGGTCTGTTCATGTAGCTGCACTCCCTCCGGATGACTTCAGGGGGCTTCCGTCGGACGGGACGGAAGCCCCCTAGCTCTTAGCGGAAGCATCTCAGCCGAGCAATCCCTACCGTACCAGCGTGTTGCCACCCTCCGCCAGGAGCAGCTGGCCGGTGTAGAAGCCCGTCTCCGGCAGGCAGAAGAACACCACTCCCGCGGCCACGTCCTCGGGCTGCCCCAACCGTCCCAGCGGGTGCATCCGCAGCTCGGTCAGCATGGCCTCCTGGGAGCTGAGCCGGTCGCGGGTGGCATCGGTCTCGATGGTAGTGGGTCCCACGGCGTTCACCGTGATCCGGTGCGGTGCCAGCTCCAGGGCCATGGTCCGGGTGAGCTGGATGAGCCCGCCCTTGGCGGTGCAGTAGTGCACCCGGTCGTACTGGGCCTGAACCGAGGAGATGGAGGCGATGTTGATGATGCGCCCGCCGCCATTTCTGGCCATCACCCGCGCCGCCGCCTGAGAGCAGAGGAAAACCCCCTTCAGGTTCAGGTCCAGGCACTCGTCCCACAGCTCTTCGGTGATGTCGAAAAAGGGCGCTGCCCGCAGCTTACCCCCGGCGTTGTTCACCAGGATGTCCAACCCGCCCCATGCCTCCGCGACCGAAGCCACGGTGGCATCCACCTGGTCCTTTCGAGTCACGTCGCAGCGCCAGGCCCGGGCCTCGCCTCCGGCTCGGGCGATGGCGTCCACCACCGCTTCGGCCTCGTCGGCTCGAGAGCGATAGACTACCGCCACTCGAGCCCCTTCTGCCCCCAACCTTTCAGCGATGCCGCGCCCGATCCCCCGCGAAGCCCCTGTCACCATGGCGATCTTGCCTTTCAGCTGCACCGACACCTCCTTGGCCCGCCAACTGAGGGCGTGACGGGCGCTGAGACTCGCCGGCCAGTCTAGGACCGGCATCGCGCCCGGGCAACCGGATGCGGCGGCGCCATTCCCCCAGCAAGAGGGTCAGGCTGTCGCCACTCCGCCGGGGCGTGGGCGGCTGGAGGCTGGCACGGCAGCGAGGAGGGCTGGTGGTAGGGGCACCACCGCGTCCGCCCCGGGCAGCACCGTGGCCTGCCCCTACACCGGCGTGCCGGCGGGAAGGGCGCGGTAGGGCGAGAGCCGCAACAGGCCTGTAGTGACCGGTGACGCCGGCAGGAGAGGAATGACGCCTCTGGCCGCGCTCGCCTCCCTTTGCGTTTCTTTGGGCTCCGGCTCGGCGTCTGCTGAAGGGTCAGGTCCACTGTCGACAGCTTCCCTGCCCTTTGCCCAGCGTGTATCTCGATCTGGGGGCAAGAGACAAGGCGGCACTCGGGGCTGCACCATCGCGCCCAGTCCCTACTCGAGGAGTCCGCGTCCCCAGACGCGGAGGGCACCTCAGCTGCAGGCCGAGGGCGAACACGAGGTTCGCCCCTAGGCCGGGCTCCTGCAGTTGCCCCATTGTGGGACTCCCCCTTCTCCCAAGCTCGTTTGACGCTACCTTTCCCCCAACGGTATACTGTGTTGCTATTGCACCGAAGGACCTTCACCCTCAGTGCATGCGCTGTATGTTAGGGAATCTTTGAAGTTGATCGTACGCGCCCGCCCGGCGGCCCAGCCAGCCACAGATAGGGCAGTGCTTGCGCCTGGGTACGGAGGCGCGGGCCGCCCAGGGAGATTGCTGCATACATGAGCGGCGCCAGCCTCCTGCACGCGCCGGAGACAGTGAGCGAGCGAGAGAGCTCGGATAGCCGAGCCCGGATGCCGGAAGCCCGTAGGGCTCTGGGCCGGGTAGTGGCCGTTCGGGGCAGCGTGGTAGACGTCCGCTTCGACGACCACCTGCCGCAGATGAACAGCCAAATCCGAGCCGGCGCCAACGGCGACGTACGCATCGAGGTGGCCGGCCACCTGGACGACCGCACCGTCCGGGGCATAGCGCTGACCCCCACTCGCGGCCTGAGCCGGGGCGAACCCGCGGTGGACACCGGTGGGCCCTTCCAGGTCCCAGTAGGAGAGGCTCTTCTCGGGCGGCTCTTCAATGTGTTCGGTGAGCCAGTAGACGAGGCCGGGCCGGTCGAGGCCACCGAGTGGCGCTCCCTCCACCAGAAGCCGGCCCCCCTGCACGAGCGTACCACCAAGTCGGAGATTCTCGAGACGGGCATCAAGGCCATTGACGTCCTCTCTCCTCTGGAACGAGGCGGCAAGGCTGGGATGTTCGGCGGTGCCGGCGTGGGCAAGACCGTGCTCATCATGGAGATGATCAACAACATGGTAGGGGAGCACCGTGGAGTGAGCGTCTTTGCCGGGATCGGAGAGCGCAACCGGGAGGCAGAGGAGCTCTACCGCCAGATCCGAGATGCCGGCGTCCTGGACGACACGGTGATGGTCTTCGGCCAGATGGACGAGCCCCCTGGGGCCAGGTTCCGCGTCGGGCACACCGCCCTGACCATGGCCGAGTACTTCCGCGACGACGAGCGCCAGGACGTGCTCCTGCTCATGGACAACATCTTCCGCTTCGTGCAGGCGGGGGCGGAAGTGTCGGGCCTGCTGGGCAGGCTGCCCTCCCGCATGGGCTATCAGCCCACCCTGGGCACCGAGATGGCGGCCCTCCAGGAGAGGATCTCCAGCACCCGACGCGCCGCCATCACTTCGGTTCAGGCGGTCTACGTTCCGGCGGACGACTTCACCGACCCGGCCGTGGTGCACACCTTCGCCCACCTCTCCGCTTCCATCGTCCTCTCCCGCAGCCGGGCCAGCCAGGGGCTCTATCCCGCCATTGATCCCTTGACTTCGAACTCCAGCATGCTGGTCCCCCACGTGGTGGGAGAGCGGCACTACCGGATCGCCCGGGAGATGCGGGAGGTCTTCGCCAACTATGAGGATCTCAAAGACATCATCGCCATGCTAGGATTGGAGGAGCTCACCATCGAGGACCAGCAGACGGTACACAAGGCTCGTCGGCTGGAGCGCTTCCTCACCCAGCCCTTCCACACTACCGAGCAGTTCACCGGCCTACCGGGGAAGACGGTCGCTCTGGACGAGGCTCTGGATGGCTGCGAGCGCATACTCAGCGGCGAGTTCTCCGACTACCCGGAACGAGCCCTGTACATGATCGGCACCATAGACGAGGCCATGCAGCAATGAGATTGCGGGTGCTGACTCCCTCGGAGGTGGTAGTAGACGAAGAGGTGGAGAAGGTATCAGCCGAGGCCCCAAATGGGTCCTTCACCCTGTTGCCCCGGCACATTGACTTCGCCACCGCGCTGGTCCCGGGGCTGCTCACCTTCCGGAGCAAGGATTCCG
The DNA here is from genome assembly GCA_013178015.1 of Anaerolineae bacterium. Classification (NCBI taxonomy): domain Bacteria; kingdom Bacillati; phylum Chloroflexota; class Anaerolineae; species Anaerolineae bacterium. The sequence continues at coordinate 66,841 of JABLXR010000010.1, read as the reverse complement.
GCGAGCACTACTTGGCCATTGACGAGGGCATCCTGGTCAAGCGACAGGCCGAGGTGCGCGTCTCCACTCGAGACGCCGTCAGGGGGCCCAGCCTGGAAGGATTGAGGGAGGCGGTGAGAGAGCGGTTCCACCAACTGGACGAGGACGAGCGGCAGGCTCGCACTGCCCTGGCCAAGCTCGAGTTGGGCTTCGCCAGAAGGTACCTGGAGCTGGTCCGGGGGCACTGATGAACCCTGGGGACCGTGACGAACGGCGGCCGGCACCAGACGAACAGGAAGAAGAGAGGCTCTCGCGTACGGTCGGACGCAAGGCCGAGCGGCGCTTGAGAGCCCGGACTGAGAGAGAGGGGACCATTTGGTTCGGTCTTGGTATGTACGGCCTGGTGGGATGGTCGGTGGCCATCCCTACCCTGATAGGTATCGCGATCGGTCTGCTGCTGGACGCCCTGTTTCCGGGAGACCTATCGTGGACCCTGATCATGCTTCTGTTGGGGCTGGTGGCCGGGCTCCTCAACGCCTGGCGCTGGATAGCCCAGGAGCTCCCCAACCACCGCCGCCAGAGGAAGAGACCGGAGGACTGACGTGAGCTCCGCGCTCGGCCTGGCGCTGTCCGGGCTGGCGGGAGTCGTCCTGGGCCTCCTGTTCTACGGCGGCCTCTGGCTCACCCTCGATCGCCTGACGGCCACCCGGTCTCCCGCCCTCCTGGTCCTGACCAGCTTCCTAGTCCGCACCCTTCTGGCCGTGGCCGGGTTTCTGCTCCTCTCCGGCGGCCGCTGGGAGCGGCTGTTGGCCTGTCTCGCTGGCTTCATCGTCGCGCGCCTGGCACTGGTGAAGGCCTTGGGCCCGGCCACGGACCGGGCGGGCAAAGTGAGCGTAGATGACTATCACTCCTGATACCATCATCTGGGGGCAGGTGGGGCCGTTCACCATCAACGCTACCATCGGGTTCACCTGGGTGGTCATGGTCCTCATGACCGTCGGCTCCTGGCTGGTGACCAGAAACCTGTCCACGGGACGGGAGATCTCCTGGTGGCAGAGCCTGCTGGAGCAGGTGGTGGAGATCATAGAGTCGCAGATACGCGAGGTGGCCGAGGAGGACCCTTCTCCCTACGTGGCCTTCATCGGGACGGTCTTCCTGTTCATCTTGGTAAGCAACGTCCTGATGATCGTCCCAGGATTTCAGTCGCCCACGGCTTCGCTCTCGACCACGGCGGCCCTGGCCATCTGCGTCTTCGTAGCCGTGCCCGCTTTCGGCATCGCCCGGAGAGGGCTGGTGGAATACCTGAAGAGCTACCTGAAGCCTTCGGTCATCATGCTTCCCTTCAACATCATCGGGGAGTTCTCGCGCACGTTGGCGTTGGCCGTCCGGTTGTACGGCAACGTCATGAGCGGTGGCATGATCGTGGCCATCCTGGTGACCATAGTGCCGCTTCTCTTCCCGGTGGTGATGCAGGCGCTGGGCCTCATCACCGGCGTCATACAGGCCTACATATTCGCCATCCTGGCAACCATCTACATCGCATCCGCCACCCGCGCTCGCCGGGAGACGGAGCAGACGGGACGACCGAACCCGTGACGGGAGCGCACAGAACATGAACGACGTAGCATTGATAGGGGCCATCTCTATCGTCGTCTCCGGACTGACCATCGCCGTGGGTACCGTCGCCCCTGCCTTGGGCGAGGCCCGCGCCCTTACCCAAGCGCTCGCCTCCATCGCGCAACAGCCCGACGAGGCGAACACCATCACCAGAACCCTCTTCGTCGGTTTGGCCCTGGTGGAATCCACCGCCATCTACTGCTTCGTAGTCACCATGATCATCATCTTTGTCAACCCCTTCTGGAACTACGTCATCGGCCAGGTGGGAGGGTGACCGGTGCTCTTTGACTGGTTTACCGTCGTCGCTCAGATCGTCAACTTCCTCGTACTGGTGTTCCTCCTCCGTCGCTTCTTGTATCAACCGCTTTTGGACGCCATAGGCGGGCGGCGCGAGCGCATAGCGGCCCAGTTCGAGGAGGCGGAGCGCCTGGCTCGCGAGGCCGAGGAGGAAGCCCGGGCCTATCGGAGCCGAGTCGACGATCTGGAGAGGCAGCGGGACCAGTTGTTGGCTGAGGCCAGGGAGGACGCCGAGGCCCTCAGGCGCGAGCTTCGCCAGGAGGCCCAGCGCTCGGTGGAAGCGGAACATGCCGCCTGGTGCGAGGAGTTGCGGCGGGAGAAGGAAGCCTTCCTGTACCAGCTCCGGGAGCGGACGCGCGACGAGGTCCTGGCCTTGAGCCGGCGGGCTCTGAGCGACATGGCGGACGGCGAGCTGGAGCGGCAGATGGCGGCCGCGTTCGTGCGTCGGTTGCGGGAACTGGAGCCGGACAACAAACGTCTGGTGCGAGAGCTCCTCAACGAAGCGGACGAAGCCGTGTCGGTGACCAGCGCCTTCCCTCTGCCGGCAGAGTCACGCCAGGCCATTGAGGAGGCAGTGAGAGAGGAGTTCGGGCGGGAAGATACCGAGGTCCGATTTCGCCTGTCTCCCGATGTCATAGCGGGGGTGGAGATGCTTGCCGGCGGCTACAAGCTCTCCTGGACCATTGCGAGTTATCTGGAGAGTTTGCAGGAGAACATGGGCGAAGTCCTGGAAGCACAACTGCGGCGAGAGGGAGAGCGGGCCGATGGCTGAGGCTACTCCCCCGCTCATCGCAGTCCTCGAGGATACGTTCTCGCTGCTGCGGGAAGCGAGCGAGGCCCGGCGTCCCCAGATCCGCATCAGCGAGGTGGGGGTGGTCACCAGCGTCTCCCAGGGGGTGGCGCAGGCTCGGGGGCTTCCCGGTGTCAGAGCGGAGGAACTGCTCCTCCTGCCCGATGGCCTCCTGGGGTTGGCCTTCAACCTGGACGAGGACCAGGTGGGCATCATCCTCCTGGGACACGGTGAGAGCCTGAGGGCCGGCGCCGAGGTTCGCCGCACCGGACGAGTGCTCGACGTGCCGGTGGGCGAGGCCCTGCTCGGGCGAGTGCTGAGCCCCGTGGGTATCGAGCTGGACGGGTTGGGTCCGGTGCTCGGCGCGGATAGATGGCCGGTGGAGAGGCCCGCACCCCCCATAATGGATCGCGCCCCCGTCTCCCGCCCCTTACAGACGGGCCTCAAGGTGGTGGATGCTCTGGTTCCCATCGGCCGGGGGCAGCGAGAGCTCATCCTGGGGGACCGGCAGACGGGCAAGACGGCTATCGCTCTGGACACGGTCATCAACCAGAAAGGGCGGGATGTGATCTGCGTCTACTGCCTGATCGGGCAGCGCAATGCCGCCGCCGCCAAGCTTCTGGCAGACCTGCGCGAGAACGAGGCCATGCCCTACACCGTGGTCGTGGTAGCCAGCGGAGACGACGCGCCCGGGCTGCAGTTCGTGGCGCCCTATGCAGCCACCACCATCGGCGAGTACTTCATGGAGCAGGGCCGGGACGTGCTCATCGTGTACGACGACCTCACCGCCCACGCTCGCGCCTACCGCGAGCTCTCTCTCCTCCTGCGCCGCCCGCCGGGGCGAGAAGCCTTCCCGGGCGACATCTTCTACATACATTCCCGGCTGCTGGAGCGCTCCACCCACCTGCGGGAGGAGATCGGGGGCGGTTCGCTCACGGCCCTCCCTATCATCGAGACCGAGGCCGAAAGCCTGTCGGCCTACGTGCCCACCAATCTCATCTCCATCACCGACGGACAGGTCTACGTCTCCCCGGACTTGTTCCAGAAAGGAGTGCTGCCCCCGGTGGATGTGGGAGAGTCCGTCTCGCGCGTGGGGGGTCAGGCGCAGCTGCCCGCCTATCGGGCCGTGACCGGGGAGCTGCGGCTGACGTACTCGCAGTTCGAGGAACTGGAAGCGTTCTCCCGCTTCGGCACCCGGCTGGAGCAGGAGACTCGTGCCACCCTAGAGCGCGGCCGCCGCATCCGGGAGGTGCTCAAGCAGCCTCAGTACCAGCCCATCGCTGTGGCGGAGCAGATAGCCGTCCTCCTGGCGGCCAACGAAGGGGTGTTCGATGGGATTTCGCTGAGCGACGTGCGCGAGGCCGAGATGGCCGTACGCCAGGAGACGGCCCAGAGGCTGGTGGACCTGTTCCAGCGAATAGACGCGGGGGAGCCGCTGAGTCAGAGCGACCGCGAGGACCTACTGGAGGTCGCCCGCGAGGTGGTTCGACGTCGGTTCGGGACTGAAGATGGCAGTCACGACTGAGCAGCTCAAAGACCGGATCGCCACAGCAGAAGACCTGCAATCCATCGTCACCACCATGAAGGTGCTTTCCGCCGTCAACCTTCGTCAGTACGAGCGTGCGGTACGTTCGCTGAGGCAATACAACCGCAACATCGAGCTCGGCCTTCGCGTCGTTCTGGGCGGACGCGCCCAGACCGTGACGCTGGCCGAGGAGCCCGGGGGAGGTCGGTTCGGTGGGCTGGTATTCGGCTCTGAGCAGGGTATGGCGGGGCGATTCAACGACCAGATCGTGGAGCACACCCTCCGGGAGGTAGAGCGCCTCCACCCCCCGTACGAGGACTGGGCATTCATCAGCCTGGGGGCCCGGCTCACCGGCCGCCTGCAGGACGTCGACTTGCCAGTGGTGGGCGAGATGGCCATGCCCGCCTCGATCGCCGGCATCAACCGGCTGGTTCAGGAAGCCCTGCTCACCGTCGAGCGCTGGCACTCAGTCATGGGTATAGACCGCGTGTTCCTCTTTCACAACCGGCCCCGCACCAGCGCTTCCTCCGAGCCGGTGACGGTGCAGCTCATGCCGGTGGACCTGGAGTGGCTCCGAAGCCTGGCCGGAGAGCCCTGGCGCTCTCGATCCATTCCCATGCACACCATGGATTGGCAGGCCTTGTTCTCCTCCCTCATCCGGGAGCACCTCTTCGCCGTGCTCTTCCGTGCCTTCGCCGAGTCCCTGGCAGGAGAGAACGCCAGCCGGCTGGCTTCCATGCAGGCGGCCGAGAACAACATCCGGGATCGGCTGGCCCAACTTCGGGCCGAGTACCGTCGCCAGCGTCAGACCGCGGTGACCGAAGAGCTTCTGGATATCATCGCCGGGTTTGAGGCCCTCACAGGGGGCGAGGCGCAAGGGGTCAGAGGCTAGCCAATGGCAGCTGTAGTGACTCTCACTATCAATCCAACCGTGGACAAGAGTACCTCAGTGACTGCCGTAGTCCCCGAACGCAAGCTGCGCTGCACCCAGCCTCGGTCCGAGCCCGGGGGCGGCGGCATCAACGTCTCCCGAGCCATCCTCCGGCTAGGCGGCGAGTCAGTGGCCGTGTACGCTCGCGGCGGGCGCACCGGCGCCGCCCTGGAGGAGTTGCTGGGCCGGGAAGGCGTAACCCAGCAGCCGGTGGCCATCGAAGACGAGACCAGGGAGAATCTGATCGTCCTGGAGGAGTCTTCGGGACAGCAGTACCGCTTTGGCATGCCTGGCCCCCACCTGAAGCCGGACGAAGTGCGTCGCTGCCTGGCGGTGGTGGAGGAATGGGAGCCGGCGCCGGACTACCTCGTGGCCAGCGGGAGCCTTCCTCCCGGTGCGCCGGTGGACCTCTACGCTCGGTTGGCACAAGCCGCTCAGCGCCGCGGCGTCCGCATGGTCCTGGACACGTCCGGCGAGGCGCTCAGAGAGGCAGCTCAGAGTCACGTCTTCCTGCTCAAGCCCAACGTCGCCGAGCTCTCCCAACTGGCCGGCTGCCCCTTCGAGGAGGAGTGCGACCTGGAGAGGGAAGCCCGGCGGCTGGTGGACAGGGGCGTCGCGGAGGTGGTGGTGGTGTCCCTGGGCGCTGCCGGCGCCATCCTGGTCACCGGTGATGATGCCTCCCGCTTGCGCGCCCCAACGGTGCCCATCCGGAGCAAGATTGGGGCGGGTGATAGCATGGTGGCAGGCATCATCTATAGCCTGGCCCGAGGGATGTCCCTCCGCCACTCCGTCATGTACGGAGTGGCAGCCGGCTCCGCTGCGGTCATGACTCCGGGGACGGAGCTCTGCCGACGGGAGGACACGGAGCGCCTCTACCAGCGGCTGCTTTCTCTGGAGACTGCCTGAGCCCCGGAATCGGCACCCGATGAGGTATTCTCAGAGCGGATGTGTGACCTTCCCGCCCTTTTCTGTCACAATGTGGAGGTACGGTAGGGTCCAGGTCGTAACTGAACCGAGAGGAGTTAGCATATGGACGCATTCACCAAAGACGACGTGAAGAACCTTTTGGACAATGAGACCGGCTGGTGCGTCTCCATCTTCCTTCCCACCCGCAGGACTGGCCCCGAGACGGAACAAAACCCCATCAGGCTGAAGAACTTGTTGCAGAAGGCGGAGGAGGCACTGATCTCCCGCGAGATGCGGCGCCCTGACGCCCAGGCTCTCCTGGCCGATGCCCGCGCCCTCTTGCGGGATGCCATGTTCTGGCGCCGGCAGAGCGACGGGTTGGCGGTCTTCATTTCCCCCACCCTCACCTCCGTCTACCGCATGCCGGTGAGCTTCGAGGAACTGGTGGTAGTGAACCGCGACTTCCACCTCAAGCCGCTGCTGCCCTTCCTGGTGGGGGACGGGCGCTTCTACCTCTTGGCCCTCAGCCAGAAGTCGGTCCGTCTCCTGGAGGGTACTCGCGACTCCATCAGCGAGATCGAGGCTGATTCCCTTCCTCCCAGCTTGGCGGAGGCCCTCCGGTATGAGCAGGTAGAGCGACACCTTCAGTGGCATACTCCCGCGGCGGAGCCGTCTGCCCCGGGCGCGCGGCAGGCCATGTTCCACGGCCAGGGCGGCCCGGAGGAGGGCGCCAAGAACCGCATCTTGCGCTACTTCCACGTGTTAGATGAAGGGCTGCGAGAGGTGATCGCGGGCCAGAACGTGCCTCTCGTGCTGGCCGGGGTGGAGTACTTGTTCCCCATCTATCGCGAGGCCAATAGCTATCCGCACCTCCTGGAGAAAGGAATCCCGGGGAACCCGGAGGAGCTGAGCGCCCAGGAACTGCACCGCCGCGCCTGGGAGCTGGTGGGGCCGTACTACGATCGGGCCCGAGAGGAGGCCCTGGAGAAGTACCAGAGCCTTCTAGGAACCGGATTGGCCTCCGCCGACCCTCGCGAAGTGGTGGCCGGAGCCTACTACGGCCGGGTGGAGTCGCTCTTCTTTGCCGTGAACTGCCACATCTGGGGCACCTTTGACCCTCGGTCGGGTGAGGTGGTCCTCACCACCGGCCCGCAAGGCGAGGGGGTGGAGGATCTGTCTGACCTGGCCACCATCCACACCATCCTCAATCAGGGCGACGCCTACCCCGCCTCCCAGGAGGACATGCCCGAGGCGTGCGCCCTGGCGGCGATCTTCCGGTACTGATAGATGGCACGTGATACGCTATGGTTGCGTACGGATGAGGTGATGGCTCGGATCGAGGAGTTCTGGCAGGGCGACCGGCTGGTCCAGGAGCTTGGCATGAAGCTGCTACGGGCGGAGGAGGGCTACGCCCGGGTGGCAGTCACGGTGGAGGACCGCTTCCTCAATGCTCACGGGATCGCCCACGGCGCCCTCCTCTTCGCCGTGGCGGACGCCGCCTTCGGCATGGCGGTCAATTCGCTGGTGGATGCAGTGGGCATTCAGTGGAGCCTGAACGCGTTCCGCGCCGCCAAGCCGGGGGAGGAAGTGCTGGGCGAGGCGCGAGTGATCCACAACGGCCGCCGATCCATGGTGTGTGAGCTGACCGTGACCGGCAGCGACGGCCGCATTCTGGCCCGGGGGCAGTCCACCGCCCTGCCCGTGCCCAGGGACACCTACTCCAATCCGGCCCCGACCGGGAGGCAGTCCTCGACGGCGCGATAGCCAACCGCCCTTTCTGGAACGCCCGTCGAGTATGGCTTGTCATGCTGAACGGAGCGTCTGTTTGCGGAGTGAAGCATCTCCTGCGGCCCTGAGAGGCCTTCTCGAGAGGGCTGGAGATGCTTCACTACGTTCAGCATGACACAAGCCCCGTGGCTAGCGACAGGGCAGTGACCATCTGAGAGGCCTTCTGGAGTGGGCTGGAGATGCTTCACTACGTTCAGCATGACACAAGCCCCGTGGCTAGCGACAGGGCAGTGACTACTTGACCGGTATTCTACTCCCGTACCGTGCCCACCTCCGCCGGGGCGAGCGGGCGGTTTCGGGGACAGTCGTCTGGACACATGGCGGAAGCGGCTGCCGACGGCAGATCGCCGTCGGCAGCCGCTTCTCACTCCCGCCTCCGCGGTCTTGGCGATCCCTGCGGTGCACCTCCTCCTTGTCAGCTCACGTTGCAAAGGGCGAAGGTGTCCCGCAGCGCTTGGATCACGTCGCCCTTAGGCCTGAACTCGTGACCCACGTAGAGGTCATAGCCGGTGGCGGCGATAGCGCGGCAGATACCGGTGTAGTTGAGTTCCTGGGTGTCATCCATATCCCGGCGGCCGGGGTTCCCAGCGGTGTGGAAGTGCCCGATCCACCGAATGCTCTCCCGGATGGTGCGGATGATGTCCCCTTCCATGATCTGCATGTGGTAGATGTCGAAGAGGAGCTTGACCCGCGGGCTGTTGACGCGCTCGCATACGGCCACGCCCCACGCTGTGTGGTCGCACTGGTAGCCGGGGTGGTCCACCTTGGAGTTGAGCAGCTCCATGTTCAGGTTGACACCCTTGCTCTCGGCATAGGGGGCCACCCGCCTGAGGCCGTCCGCCACCGCCTCGATGGCCTCCAGCTCGGTCATGTGTGGCTGGCGGTTGCCGCTGAAGCAGATCACCCCGGGGATGTTATGCTTGGCGGCGACGTCAATGGAATGGCGCAGCTCCGCCTCGATGCGGTCGTGATTGCTGCGCTTGTTGAGCCCGTCTGGCAGGGAATCGTGTCCGCTCATGATGGCCACCGCCAAGCCGTACTTGCGGGCCAGAGACATCACCTCGTCGAAGTCTTCGCCCGGCTTCCACAGCTCCACGGCGGCATAACCTATCTCCTTGCCCGCCCGGAACAGCTCATCCAGGGGCATATCGGGCGGCTTGACCATGGGGTAGCAGATGGATTGTTTGATGGGCATAGTCTCCTCCTAGTAGTTGCACCTTCGCAGGTCGAGCGAGCGACGAGACGGCCGCCTTTCACTCCGCTATCAGCCCGGTGACCAGGGCGACGAACACTCCTGCCGCCAGGGCCAGTACGGTCGAGGCCCGATTCTCCCGCTCCACCTCGGGGAGCAGGTGAGAGGCGCCCACGTACAGCAGCACTCCCCCGGCCAGGGCCAGCATGAGCCCCAGATCGGCCGCGGCGATAGAGTCCACGAAAGGGAAGGAAAGAAGGGCCCCCAAGGGGGTACTCACTGCCGCGGCCAGAGTTGCCCCCAGGAAGGCACCCTTCCTGCTATACCCGGCCCGGTGCAGAATCACGAAGGCGATGACCCCCTCGGGCACCTCGTGGAGCACCATGCCTATGGCCGCCAGCGCTCCCGTGAGGACACTCACGTTGAAGGTGACCGAGTAGATAACCCCATCTATGAAGGAGTGAAAGCCGATTCCCAGCACGGTCACGACCCCGGTGCTCTCGGCGATGTGGACGGCCGACTCCAAATGGTTGTGCTCGTGGCCGCTGTGGAGGTGCATGACCCGGTTGAGTAGGTACAGCCCCAGGAAGCCGGCCAGAAGGTACAGGGGGCCGTTGCTGGTCATCTCCATGGACTCGGGGATGAGGTGCAGGAACGACACCGAGATGAGCGCGCCGGCAGCGAAGCTGGCAAAGTAGATGGAGTTCCGGCGTGCCCAGTGACCGTAGAGGCTCACCAGGACAATGCCGGTCATGGTGGCGAACCCGGCGAGAACACTGGCTATCAACACCGGCACGAAGGCGCTCTCAGGCATGTCTCTCCCACTCGGGTGGCCCGCATCAGAGCCGGGCCAACTGGCTCAGCTTACCCCAGGCGTGGCCGATCGTCCACAGGGCAACGGATGGCGCCGCCCCGCTTGTGCAGCAGCAGCACCTGGCCCACAATGCGCGGTGCCCGAGTGCAGGGGCACAGAGGCCGGGCAGACGGAGGGATGCCGGCGATGACCGACTGGATGGCAGCCATCGAGCGACGGCGGAGCGTGCGGCGCTACCGAGACGCGCCCGTGCCTGAGGATACCCTCGCCGCTCTGCGCAAGGCCGTGGCCGGGGTGGAGCCCCTCGATGCCCGTACAAACGCCCAGGTGGCTCTGGTGCCCTTCTCCTCTCTGCACAGCCGCAGCGCCGTGGGAGCCCTGGCCGTGGCCAGTCCCGCCCCCTGGTACTTCATAGGCCGGGCTGAGCCCCATCCGGGGCGGATGGAGGAAGTCGGCTTCCGCATGGAACAGGCGGTTCTGGCCGCGACAGCCCTGGGGCTGGGCACCTGCTGGATGGCGGGCTTCTTCCGCGCCCGATACCTGGCCGAGCGCATCGGGGGGTCGCCCGAGGACGTGGTGGCCCTCAGCCCGGTGGGATGGCCGGCGCCCGGCCGGCGTCAGGCGTGGACCCGGTCTCTGGTACGGAACGTCTCGGCCCGTCGGGGCACGCGCAAACCGCTGGAGGAGTTCGCCTTCTGGCAGCGCTGGGGCGAGCCAGTGGCGCCCACGCTGGTGCCACCCGAGATTTGGCGCGCCTTGGAGATGGCCCGGCTGGCCCCCTCCTGGTCCAACGTGCAGCCTTGGTACTTCCTCATGAGCGAGAACACCATCTTTGCCCTGGCTGACAGCCGCCCTCAGCGCTGGAACGATCGGCCCGGCAGGCCCTACTACCGGCTGGACGTAGGCATCGCCATGTGTCATTTCTGGCTCACTCTGCAGCAGCTGGGCTACCGGAGTCGCTGGCAGTCGCTGGTGTTAGAGGAGACGGAGGCGCACGGAGCCCTCGACGTGCCGGGCTACGCCGTGCCGATAGCGCGGCTGGTGCTGTAGGGCGAGCGCCACCGATCGGCCGCGGCCGCGTGCACCTTAGTTCTTGGGCAGGATGGTGCTGGCCAGGGCGATGAATCGTCCCCTCCCCCTGTTCGCTGCCGCGGGCGAGGGCTTCCGCCCGCGTTCGGGTGCAGCTTGGGAAGCCCCGAGCGCCTCTGCGTCACCCGTTAGGCAGGCAGGGGGCAGGCCCCGAGGGCCAGCGAAGGGTCTGCACCCGCGGCCGGGAGATGCCTCACTACGTTCGGCATGACACTGTAGGAGGGCCAGCGTCGGCGCCCACCGGTCTCCCCCGTCGGCGTCTCCCGGCATCATGAGCAGCGTCAGCGACAGGTCACGACCGATCCCCTTCTGTCATTCCGAGCGACAGCGAGGAATCTCCGTGCTGGCAAGCCGAGACGCTTCACGGCGCAGACAGAGGCTCCGTCGAGCATGACCCGAGGAGGTCACGAGCACGGAAGACAACTGGCCGCCAAGAGAACCGAAGTGCATCCTCATCGGGCGCATTGACGGTGACCCAGGCTGCCGGTAGACTGGATGAAGTTAGCCTACCTTAGGGCAGTCGGTCTGCCTGTTAGTGGCGCCGGCCCTCTTGCCCGTTTTCGGTGAGGAGGGCTGGCCAGGAGAGTCTATGGACAAGCTCCCGACCCTGTTGTTAGCGTTGCTCGTGCCCAACGCCGCTGGAGGCATCGGCGCCCTCGCCACCGCCTCCTCGGTAGACACCTGGTACCGCGGCCTACGCAAGCCCTCCTGGAACCCACCCGGCTGGGTGTTCGGTCCGGCCTGGACCATCCTTTACACCATGATGGGGGCGGCGTCCTGGCTGGTCTCCCGGAGCGACTCCCCCCACAAGGATCGGGCCCTGCGGCTCTACGGGCTGCAGCTGAGCCTCAACATCCTGTGGTCGGTCATCTTCTTCGGCCTGCGCCGAGTGGACCTAGCCCTGGTCGAGATAGCCGCCCTGTGGGGGCTGATTCTGGCCACGCTGACCAGCTTCTATCGGGTGCGGCCGCTGGCGGGGCTGCTGCTGGTGCCCTACCAGCTGTGGACTTCCTTCGCTGCCGTCCTCAACTATGAGCTCTGGCGCCTCAACCATCGGCGCTGACCGGTGCCCGAGGTAAGCCTTGCCGCTGGCGACCTGTCGGCCAGGGCCCTGGAGGTGCACCGGCGCCTCATCGAGTTCTATGGGGAGCGACGTCTGATCCCCCGCCGGGGGCCCATGCACGAGCTCGTGGCCACCATGCTCTCCCACCGCACCACTCAGAAGAACGAGGCCCAGGCATACGAGCGCATGTGGCGGCAGTACGGGTCCTGGGAGGCCATCCGGGATGCGCCCCTCGAGGACCTGGCTCAGGCCATCCGGGGGGCCAACTTCGAGTACGCCAAGGCGGGCAACATCCAGAGGGCCTTGCGCATCATCACCGAAACGGAGGGGAAGCCCAGCATAGACTTCCTACGGGACCTGAGCCCCGAGGAGGGCCGCAACTGGCTCATGAGGCTGCCAGGCGTGGGCATCAAGACGGCGTCCCTGGTGCTGCTGTTCTGCTTCGGCAAGCCTCTCCTGCCGGTGGACACCCACGTCCACCGGGTGAGCCAGCGGGTGGGACTGATCGGGCGCAAGGTGAGCGCGGCGGCGGCGCACGAGGAGCTACTGGCCCTGCTGCCCCCGGATCCGCAGACGCTGTACAACTTCCACGTCAACCTGCTACACCTAGGCCAGCAGGTGTGCCTGTCGCGCGCGCCCCGGCATGGAAAGTGCCCCCTGCGCGACGTCTGCGACTACTACCGGGAGGAGGAGACGCAGAGCACCGAGCCTGGCGCCCGGTGAGCGGGACACAACCTTCCTGGTCTGAGGACGGCGAGCGCGGTTCTCGGCTGCCAAGCCAGGCATCCTCAGGTGGACTACCGCGCAGCGAGCGGCCCCGCTACAATGATCGGGCGGGACCGGATGGTTGGCATGGCATATGGGGCCTCGCCCTCCGTGTGCGCGGCTGGGGTGCCGGCGGCTAGCGGTGCCGGAACGGCAAGGCGAGCCAGCTCACGAGGCGATCAAGGAGACGCGCTCATGTCATGGATGGATCAGTTCGGCGGCGATTCCCTCGACTGGCTGCTGGACCAGGCCGATCCTGGCGTCCGCTACCTGGCGCTGCGCGACCTGCTGGACCGGCCCCAGGGCGATGGGGAGCTGGAGATCGCGCGCGCCGAGGCCCACGTCCGCGGGCCCATCGCCGACATACTGGACGCCATGCACCCAGATGGCTATTGGGTCAAGCCGGGCCCCGGGTACCTGCCCAAGTACCGTTCCACCGTCTGGTCGCTGATATCCCTGGCGCAGTTGGGCGCCTCTGCTGACGCAGACGACCGGGTGGGCCGGGCCTGTGCCTACGCCCTCGACCACGGTCTCCAGGCCACAGGGCAGTTCAGCGTCACCGGTCCTCCCTCGGGAACGGTGGACTGCCTGCAGGGCAATCTGTGCGCCTCCCTTCTGGCCCTGGGGTGCGACCCTGCCCGGCTGGAGGCCGCCTTCGAGTGGATGGCGCGTACCGTCACCGGCGAAGGGTTGGCTCCAAAGGAAGACCGTCACGCCCTGGTACGCTACTACGCCGGCAAGTGTGGTCCCCTGTTCGCCTGTGGCGCCCACAACGGGACCTCGTGTGCCTGGGGTGGCGCCAAGGTGATGCTAGCCTTCTCCTGCTGGCCCCCCGAGCGGCGCACGCCCCTAGTCCAGCGCGCCATCGAGGCCGGGGTGGAGTTCTTCCTCTCCACCGACCCGGTGGCCTGCCAGTACCCCCGCGGCTACAGTGCCAAGCCCAGCGGCAATTGGTGGAAGCTAGGCTTCCCTCTCTTCTACATCACCGACGTGCTCCAGGTGGCGGAGGCCATGGTGGCGTTGGGGCGCGGCGCCGACTCCCGCCTGGCCCACACCCTGGAGTACATCGGCGGCAAGCGGGACGTCTCGGGCCGGTGGGCGCTGGAGTACGACTATTCAGGCAAGACCTGGGCACATTACGGGGCCAAGAAGCAGCCCAGCAAGTGGGTGACCCTGCGGGCCCTGCGGGCGCTCAAGGGGGCGTACGAACAGGGTGCTCGAGTCGCCTAGCCGGTGAGGCGCGCACAGGGCCAAGGCGAAAAGGAGCCTTTCACTACAGGCTCCTTCATGTCTCGATCCCGACCGCGACGCTGCGAGGGCCGTGCCTAGCGCGGACACGGCCAAGCCGTGCCTAGCGCTGGGAGGCCTGACGGCGCTCCTGCTGACGAGCCTTGCGACGGGCCCGGCGTATGGCCTTGGCCTTGGCGATGCGCGTCTTCTCGCCCTTGGACATGTACCAACGGCGCTTGCGCACTTCCGAGAGGATCTTCTCTTTCATCACCTGCTGCCGGAACCGCTTCAGCAATTGCTCCTGCGACTCACCGGAGCGAAGCTCAACCCGCACTAGTCCTCACCCCCCTCCCGCTTGGTGTCCCTACACCATGATCATTCTCGCTCGTCGTGACCACGAATTCATAAGTTACAGCGCCAAGTCACTGCTGTCAACATCCCGCAATACCTCTCACTGAAGGCGTGGACGGCGGCTATCCGCCTGCACTCGCATTCACCCCGGTGGCGCTACCGGCGCCGGCGCTGCCGTCCGGGCCAACTCGCCGCGGGGATGCCGGAAGTAGCCCCAGAAGAGCAGGGCCCCGGCCACCATCAGGGTCGCCCCGGTGAGGAAGAGAGTGCGATAGCCGGAGGAGGCGATTATGTAGCCGCCCCCGAAAGCCATGCTGGCCCGACCCAGGTTCACTGCCATCATCACCGACCCTTCCATGGTGGGGCGCCAGCGCGTCGGCACCAGCGACTGGCTGAACACCGTTATGGAGGGGCTGGCCAGGGCGAAGAACACAGTCACGCCCAGGTAGCCGAGGGCAGCCGCCTCCCGGCGAGGGATCAGCGCCAGGGGCAGCAGCCCGGCCGCCATGCCCAGGATGGCCACGACGTAAGTGCGGGCGTTGCCCCAGCGCCGGGCCAGGAGGGGCGTAGTCAGCGCTGCCGGAATGGCCACCAACTGGCTGACGGCGGCCAGCGTGCCGATGAGCGACGTGGGCACGGCCAGCCCATCGTCCAAATAGACGTTGAAGAACACCCGCGTGGTGCCCTGGCCGCAGGCGCGCACGAACAGCGCCACCGCCAGAGCGGCCATGAGCCCTATGGGTGCGCCCCCGCTGTTTCGGCCGCCCTTTGCCTGGGGCGGCGCCGGATCCGAGCGCGGGTTGCCCGCGCGCCAGACGGCCCCTACAGCCGGAAGCAGCAGAAGGGCCGCCAGTATCAGGGAGCTACCGTAGGGCGCCGCCGAATCGAGGCCGGCTCCGGACAGCCCGGCGAAGGCGGAAGGCAGCAATCCGCCCGCCAGCGACCCCAGAAAGGCGGCCGCAGCAGGGATTGCGGAGAGCAGGGAGAAGGCATGGTTCTGCTGTTCCTCATCGGTGACGCCCATGAGGTAGGGAGTGACATTCACCATGTACACGGCGAAGGCGCCTAGGCAGCCGATGAAGTACGTCACCAGCAGCCATGGGGCGCGCACGTCCTCGGGCACGGCCGAGGCCAGCGGAGCCAGTCCGTAGCCCAGTGCCGCCAGGGCCAACCCGCCGGCCATGGCTCGACGGGTGCCCCAGCGCCGCCCGATCTCGCCTGCCGGCAGGGCGCAAAGCGACCCGGACAGCAGACCGCCGGCGTTGACCAGCCCCACGAACTCTGGCCCGAACTCCAGCCGCAGCAAGTACAGGTTGAACAGCACGGAGTAGACGCCGAAGATGCTGAACCAGAGGACCGCCGCCGCGAGGAAGACGAGGCGGGCGTCCCGCCCGAAGCGGCGCAGGCTGTCTAGGTAATCCAAGGCCATAAGCCGAGGCTCTCCCTTGGGCCGAGCCGAACTTCGCCCGGGGCCGGCCTCGCTTGCCGAGCCTCCGCCGGACGCCGGTCGGGCCCCCGCGCCGCTCAGCCGACAGGCGGGCACGCCGGTACTGTAGGCAGCCCGGTCGTCGCTGTCAAAGCTGCGGCCCGGGGCTCGACCGGCGCTACCTCCTGCTATCCCGCACCAGCGGAACGTAGATCAGCCGGCCCGGCGCTTCCAGACGGTACAAGCCTCCTCCGGCGTGATCGGCGACGTAGACCTCCCCCGCTTCGTCCTCACCGAAGGTGGAGATAGCGTAGGTGGTGTCCAGCAGCAGGGCACTCTCCCATTGCGAGCCTACCCGGCGCAAGCCCCACAGGCGCCCGGATCCCCAGTCCGCAAAGAGGTAGAGGCTGCGCAAGGTGGCGGAGCGCTCTCCCCGGTAGACCATACCGCCGGTCACCGATCGCCCCTCGCTCCGCCCGTAGTACCACACTGGCAAGGTCAGCCCCGGCACCTCCTGGCAGTCGGGGGTGTTGTAGCAGTCAGGGCCTTCCATTATGGGCCAGCCATAGTTTTCGCCGCCGGGGCTCGGGGCCGGCTGGTAGTTGATCTCCTCCCAGGCGGACTGGCCCACATCGGCGATGTAGAGGTCGGCAGTCAGCCGGTCGAAGGAGAAGCGCCAGGGATTGCGTAGCCCTAGAGCCCAGATTTCCGACCGATATCCCTCCTCTCCCACGAACGGGTTGTCATCCGGCACTGCGTAGGCTGCACCGACGGACGACTCCACGTCCAGCCGCAGCAGCTTGCCCAGGAGAGTGGACGGATCCTGGGACCGCTGGTCGGGTGAGCCTCCGCCGTCGCCCATTCCCACGTATAGGTAGGCGTCGCGGGGAGAGAAGGCCAGCTGGCCACCGTTGTGGTTGCTGGCTGGCTGAGCCACGTGCAGGATCACCTCCTCGGAGGCCGGGTCGGCCTGGTCCGGGCTGCCGGGCAGGAGGTGAAACCGGGCCACGATAGTGTCACCGTCCGGGGTGCGGGTGTAGTTGACGTAGAAGTAGCCCTTGTCGGCGTAGCCCGGGGGGAAGGCCACGCTGAACAGGCCCCGCTCGCCGCCGGAGAGCACCCGATCGCGAATGTCTAGGAAAGGCACCGGCAACGCGACCCCGCCCTCCACTATGAGGATGCGGCCTGCCTGCTCCACTACATACAGGCGGTCGCTCCCGTCTCCGGCAGACGCGATGTGGACAGGCGAGACGAAGCCATCGGCCACCAAGGTCAGGCTCAGGCTGGGCCAGGTCGGACCCTGGGCCTGCGCGCGCCGAGCGGGCGAAGCAACTGCCAGGAGGAGAGGAACGAGCAACAACAACGACCTGACCCGATCTGCAGTGCCACCCATGACCCAACTCCTGAACCCAACGCTCGACGGCTAACCTACCGACTGGACCCATTGTGGCCGGGGGCGGAGGCACAGTCAAGCATCGCCGGGAGCTACAGCCCAGGCGATGCATGCGAAGAGGGGGGCCAATCTGCTACAATAGGCGGAGTTTCGTGCTCACTTGACAGGGAGGGAGTGGACTGTGACGAGCGCGAAGGAAGGGTTCATGGACGCCGTCTCGGAAGAGCTGCCCGCCGAGATGCTCTCGTTCGTGCACGACAAGCTCAATTCCTTCGTCAAGTGGGACATCCTGCGCTTCCTAAAGCAGAACCCCCATGCTGCCGATACACAGGCGGGTCTGGCGCTATATGTCGGTCGAAGGCCCGAAGTGGTGGCACCGCAGCTACAGGAGATGGCCGACGATGGCCTTCTGCAGGTGGGCAGCGTCGGAGACATGCCGGTCTACACGCTCACCGAAGACCCGGCGACGAGGGACCTCGTCACCCGGTTCCTGGAGAGCTGTGAAGACCGCCGATTTCGGCTGCGGGTCGTCTACCACGTGGCCAGGTGTATGCGCTGAGCCTCGCCTTCGGCCCGGTTCGAACGGGCGGCCCCCGCCGCCACTAGAGGAGCGACATTGCGACAGACTATGCCTAGGGATGCCGGATCAATCGCGTTTGGACGGCTGGTTAGGGAATGCAGACGCCTATCTTCTGCCGACGCGCACACTCTGGTCGAGCAGATACTGCCCGAACTGGAGCGGGAGCTCATGAGCGTCTCCGTGCCGCCGTTGTACCATCGTCTGCACCAGCCCTGGCGCAACCTGGTGCTCTCCCGTCAGGAACCAGACCCATCGAGCCGGGGCCGGGCGTGCCATTCAGAGGACGAGCAGCGGGATGATCAGCCTGCGGGGCCCGAGCAGAATCCCGTTGGCTGACGTCCAGCCCAATGGCGCCGGCCGTGTCCGGACCGGCGTTCCAGGGCTGGATGAGATGCTGGGGGGTGGCTTTCTGCCGCAGTCGTGTAACCTGATAGAAGGAGCCCCCGGAACGGGCAAGAGCACTCTGGGGCTGCAGTTCATCTACGCTGGCGCCATGTTCTATGACGAGCCCGGGATCGTGCTCACCTTTGAGCAGTTCCCCCAGGCCTTCTACCGGGACGCCCACTCTCTGGGATGGGACCTGGCGGACCTGGAACGCCGGCATATGCTGCGGGTGCTGATGACCAGCCCCGAGGTGGGCCTGGCTGACTTGCAGACCGTCGGCGGACGGGTCGAGAGGCTCGTCCGGGAGATTGATGCTCGGCGCATCATGGTGGACAGCATCTCTCGCTTGGAAGGACTGGCTCAGGGGCGCAGCCAGCTGCGGGGTCTGCAGTACGGGTTCATCAACGCCCTCAGGCGCGAGGGGATCACCGCTGTGCTGATCAGCGAGGGGCCGTCCCTGCTGGGCGGTGGCGACCGAGCTGTGGACGATCTGGCCTTCGTGGTGGACTCTTACGTGCTCTTGCGCTACGTGGAGATAGACAGCGCCATCCATCGTGCTCTCACCGTGGTCAAGATGCGCGGGAGCGACCACGCCAAGGACATCCGCCAGTATGAGATCACCTCTGAGGGCATCCGCATTCAGTCCCGATTCAGGGGACGCGAGGGGATTCTCAGCGGCAGCCCCCACCGCATGGCCGATTCCTTCATGCGAGCCTTCCTGAGCCGCTGAAGGTTCCCGGGAAGACGGGTGGGCGAATGCCGTTGTGGTGCGTGGCACTGAACCTGCTAGGCTGGATATGCCTGGGCCTTCTGTGCTTGGTGGTGGGCCTCATAGCCCGCTTCTACCAGTCTCGAGCAGGTCATCGGACTTTCTACATGGCCTTCGTCATCTGTGCTCTTGGCTTCCTGACGGGCGGAGTGTGGGATGCTCTCACCTGCGGTAGCTCTGCCGAGTGGCCTCCGGCGCTCGTTCTTGCCGGCACCGGCATGCTACTGGCCCTCGCGGGTGGCCACCTGTTTGGCCTGATGCTCAGCGGGCCTGCGTGAAGTCCGACCCGAGCCCTCTGGCAGCTATCGCCCTCTTGGCGGCGGCCTATGTCTCCTATATGGTGGCCAGCGTGAGCGCACGGCTGGGTGCCGTCGTCGGTATGAGACGCACCTATCGACTCGGCTATGTCGGAGCAGCCCTGATAGCTCTGGCCGGTCTCTCTCGTCTGGCGCTGGACTTCAGACAGCCGAATGCGGCTTTGCGCACCGCGCTGCACGATGTGCCGCTGGCGGCCGGGGCACTGATGGTGATCGTGATTGCATGGACCTATTGGGGGTGGCTTATCCATGAACGCTGACCCACATGCCCGCTCCGGGCTACCGATATCCCGCGAGCCAGATGCCACTGAGGAGACGTGTGCTCGTCTCCGCCAGGCGCTGGACGAGCGTATCGAGTTCATCGAGGAGATGTCCCACGAGTTGCGGGGCGGGCTCACCTTCGTCAAGGGATACGTGGACCTCTTCCTGGCCGGGACCCTGGGCCCGCTGCAGGAAAGGCAGGAGCACGCCCTGCGGGTGATGGAACGCCGGACCGATGCCATCATCCACTTGCTGGACCAGATGCTCTCTCTGGAGAGGGCTCGTGCCGGCCATCTGGAGTTGTCCTCCCATGTGGACCTGAGCGAGGTGGTGTATCACAGCGTCCAGAGCGCAGCCGTGGACGCCAAGAAGGCCGGAGTCGAGTTGCGCGTGCAGGTGCCTGACACCTGCCTCCTGGAGTGGGCCGACTCACGGCGGCTCATACAGGTGGTGGACAACCTCACCAGCAATGCCATCAAGTTCAGCGAGGCGGGCGACCGAGTGCTCATCTCTCTGCACGATCGCGGTGAATCGCTGGAACTGACCGTGGCCGACGAAGGGATAGGCATGAGCGCGGAAGACGTGGAGCGCGTCTTCCAGCGGTTCTACCGGACCAGCCAGGCCGCCGGAAAGGCTCCCGGCAGCGGCCTGGGCCTGGCCATCGCCCGAGCCATCGTGGAAGCACACCAAGGGCGCATCTGGGTGGAAAGCACGCCGGGCAAGGGGAGCACCTTCCACGTCTCTCTCCCCAAGGCGGGACCTCAGAGCAACGGGCGAGCTGGTGCCTGACATCGCCCTGCGGATAGGAACCGTCCGCGCCTGGCTGCTGGACTGCGGGGTCTTCCGCTACGACGGGGGGCTCATCTTCGGAGCTGTGCCCCGCGCCACCTGGGAGCGCTACTACCCGCCCGACGCCGATCATCTCGTGCCCGTCGGCCTTCGGCCGCTTCTGATCGAAAGCGGCGAGGGCTACGTCCTGGTCAATACCGGCCTGCCGCCTGGCGATCCCGGCCTCCCCTTCGATCCGCCTGGCTACCGACCGCTGGAGGCCGCCCTGCGGGAGCTTGGAGTGCGCGGCGAGGAGATTGTGGCGGTGGTGCTCACTCATCTGCACCCCGACCACACCGGAGGTAGCCTAACCTCCACGGACGGGGCGCTCGCCCCTGCCTTCCCCGCCGCCCGATACTTTGTGCAGCGGGAAGAGGCGGCCGCCGCCGCTTTCCCCAACGAGCGTACTCGCGCCGACTACGACCCGAGGCAACTGCAGGTCCTGGATGAGTCGGGCGCGCTGGAAGTGGTGGCGGGAACATATCGGGTGAACCAGCACGTCTGGCTGGTGCCGGCGCCCGGTCACACTGCCGGCCAACAGCTGGTCCGCATAGTGAGCGAGGGTAAGTCTGCCCTCTACCTGAGCGATCTGGCTATTGTGCCCATCCAGGCCGAGCGACTGGCCTGGATCTCGGCTCTGGACATCGCCCCGATGCAGAGCCTGGAGAGCAAGCGAGAGCTTCTGGGCCGAGCGGTGGAGGAAGAGACGCTACTTCTATTTGAGCACGAACCTGATACCTCGCGCTCAGTGGGATACCTGCGTCCCGACGGAAAGCGCTGGCGCTTCGAGCCCTCCCCCGGCGACCTGACACGTTCCCTCCCTCGCCGGTAGTGCCCGTCACTCGCGACACACTGGAGGGGAGACGGCCGTCGCCTGCCGGCTCTTGCACAACCTACCTCCTCGCTTGGGGCAGCCAACACCTCGACTAGGTACCTTGATACACGGTTAGGGAGCCGCCCAGGAAGCGGCTCGTCGCCCTCGCCCGAGCCGAGTCGATTCTCCGCTCGCTCTGCCGACGCCACCGCACTCGTTACCAGCTCGGGCTTGGGCATGTGATGCACGTAGCGGGCCCGGTTGCAGGCATCCACGAGGGACCGCAGAAGGTCGGCGAGCCGCGGGGTCCGCTCGGCCCAGGGTGAGCATGTGGGCCTGGGTGTCTGTTCAGGCCGGTGGCTTGGGCGACGGGCCAAGCAGACGGCCGAGCCTTTCCTGCTGAGCCCTAGCCGGCAGGGCCGGCCGCAGTCATACCCTCAGTTTCACGCCGTCGTCACCGATGAAGACCCGCTCGCCCAGGATCTTCCGCGCGATAGCCAACTGCCCCTCGGGGTCGCTCAGGATAGCCCGGCCGTGATGGATGAACCCCAATCGCCCCCAGCGCCTATCCGAGCCGGCCAGATACTCGCAGACAGAGCGCACCTGGTGGTGGCCAGTCTCCATGAGGATGAGGTCGGCCCCTTCGATCAAGGGATCTAGTTCCGAGATGTGTCCTACGTCGCCGGAGTAGACCACTGCCTTGCCCTCGGCCTCGATGCGGAAGGAGAAGGCACGCCAGGGCTCGCCCGGGGCCGGGTGGCCCAGGTGGGTGTTGTGCCGGGCGTGGACCCTCAGGGCGCCGTCGTCGTAGATGAGGCCGTCGGAGTAGTAGCGTGGTTCGGCTACCAGGCGGTTCTCCGGCCGGCCGAGCGATGCTCCCAGCAGGTAGCGCACGCTTTCCCAGATGGCCTCAGAGGTCAGGAAGAGGGGCACTTTCCGGTCGCCCAAGGCCCGGGCCGGGTCGCTGTTGCGCCCATCGAGCTTGTGCATGGTCCAGGTGAGGTTCGCCAGGCCGCCGGTGTGGTCAATGTGAGGGTGGGAGATGAAGATAGCCCGCACCCGGAGCAAGTCTACGCCGTTGGTGTGGGCGGTGTGGGAGCAGCCCTCGCCGGCATCGAACCAGTAGACCCAGCCGCCGGTCTCGATGGCGAAGGAGACGTGGTGGCGCCCGGGCATGGGCTCGGTGCCGCTGCAAGTGCCCAGGAGAGTGAGGTTCACAGATCGCCCCCTGTGAATCGCTCGAGCCACGGCCCGGGAAGGACTCCAGGGCCGATCACCGGCGCGGCCCTGGATACCGGGTGGCCTGTATGACTACTCTAGCATACCCCCGAGCGCGATGCGACGCGGACCTGTGCACGGGGGTGCTACCGTGGTGCCGGCAGGACTGTCGGCCCAGCCGGCCGCGATGGGGGGATGGCGGCGGGCGGCGAGAGCGTGGGGTGCGGCCCGCGTGCTGGGGGTCAGCCCTTCAGGCCCGTGAGGCTGATGCCGCCGACGATGTAGCGCTGTCCGGCGAAGAACAGCAGGACCAGGGGAAGCGTGGCGATCAGCGACGCGGCGAAGGTTCGGTCCCAGTAGAGCGATTGCTCATCCCGGAACAGTGAGAGTCCGACGGTGATGGGGTACTTCTTCCAGTCGCTGAGTACCACGAGCGGCCAGGTGAAGCTGGACCACTCTGACATGAAGATAAACATGCCCAGGGTTATGAGAGCAGGCTGAGCCATGGGCAGGATGATCTGCGCGTATATCCGTAACCGATTGCAGCCGTCAATCCGAGCCGCATCCTCCAACTCCATGGGGATATTCAGGAAGAACTGGCGCAGCATGAAGATGCCGTAGGCGCTGGCGAACCCCGGTAGGACCACTCCGGGTACGGTATTTGCCAGCCCGAAGCGCCAGATGATCAGATAGGTGGGGATGAGGAGCACCGAATAGGGCAGCATCATGGTGGCCAGCACCACGATGAAGAGAGTGTCTCGTCCAGGGAAGGTAATCCTCGAGAAAGCGTAGGCCGCCAGGGAGTTGATGGTGGTCTGAGCTACCAGTACGACGGCCGCATAGATGAAGCTATTCTTCAAGTATATCCCGATCCTGCCAGTGGACCAGACGTATGTTAGGGAGTCGAAGCTGACGGTGTCCGGAACCAGCGAGTAGGGATTCGCGGTGAATCCCCTCGGTCCCTTGAGGGAGTTCACCAGCATCCAGTAGTAGGGGAACATCATAACGACGGCAAGGGTGATCAGGATCAGGTAGAGAAGGACCTGGCCTCCAGCTCCCCGGGCCTTCTCGCGACGGGTGGGCTCAGTCCTGGATAGGCGCGAGGTGGAACTGAGGGTTGAGGCTTGGTCCATGTCTACCCCTCTCAAAAGATCCGCTCGGACCGGTTGAGCCGCAACTGAATCATGGCGAGCACGAAGATCGCTATGAACAGCAGCCACGAGATGGCCGCGGCATAGCCCATACGGAAGTACTGGAAAGCATTGCGGAAGATGATGAACTGCAGAGTCGCTGTGGCCGTTCCGGGGCCGCCGCGGGTCATGATGTAAACCTGAGTGAAGACCTGGAATGCCCCGATTGCGAGGGTGACTGTCACGAACAGGGTGACATTCCGAAGGAGGGGCACGGTGACGTAGCGAACCTCTTGCCACCAGCTGGCCCCATCCACCCGAGCCGCGTCGTAGAAATCCGGGGGGATGTCCGCCAGACCGGCGAGGTAGATGACGGTGTAGTACCCGACCGCCTGCCAGACGCTCATCACCATGACTGACGGCAGCGCCAGGTGCCGATCGAAGAGCCAATTCGGGCCTCGGATGCCGACGCTGGCCAGCATCTCATTGAGCATGCCCTTGGGGCTGTAGAGCCACATCCAGATGAGGGCTATCACCACCATGGGAGTGATGGACGGCAAGAAGTAGACGGTCCGGAAGAAGCTGCGGCCGTGACGAGCCTTATATCCGATCAAGGCCAGCAAGAACCCGAAAACCGTAATTGCCGGCACCACTCCCAGAACGTAGAGGAAGGTGTTCTTGAGTGCCCTCCAGAACAGGTCGTCCTCGAACAGTGCCTCGCGGTAGTTGCCCAAGCCCACATAGGGGCTATGCTCAGAGATCACGTCATACTGGAAGAAGCTGATATAGAGCGAGACGATAATGGATATGATCGAGAAGATGACGATGAAAGTGATGGCAGGAGCAGTGAAGATATAGCCAGCTATCCACTTACGTGGTTGTTTCCACAAGGGGGGGCGGACGCGGACTTCGGTTCGGCCGGCACTATAGGTCTCTGTAGCCATCATTCCCACGCCTGTCAGATACTGGAAGCACGATCTGCGCCCTGGCATTTTCTGTCTGGGCGCAGATCGGCTCGGTATGTCATCCCAGATGCTGAGTAGGCTACCTATCCGCCTGTGGTCTGGCGACGCTGGATAACCTCTATGACTCTGGCCTCAGCCTCGGCGAGGCCTTCCTCAACGCTCTTCTCACCGAGCATCACCTGCTCCAGTTCGGTGCCGATGGCATCGTTGGCCTCGGTGAAGAAGGGGAAGAAGGGATAGACGCCTCCAACCTCGGCCGCCTCGGTGACGATGGCGAGCTGAGGCACGCTCTCGAGCTTGGCTCTCCAGGCATCGCTTTCGTACAACGCCTTCAGCGGCGCGAGGCGATTCGAGAGCTCAAAGCGCGTGATTACGTTGGGCGGAGTCGCCACGTAGCGAGCCAACTCAAAGGAGAGGTCAGGGTATTTCGCCTTCTTTGGTATTACCATCATGTTAGACCATGTGGTAGCGCCTGGGCCGTCACCTTGTGGCCCCCTGGGGAAGGTTATGAGCCAGTACTCAAATCCTTCGGGCGCGTTCCCGCCGATGTAGGTAGGAGACCACGTGCCCCAGGCCACCATGGCTGCTTGGCTCTGCAAAAAGAGCTGAGTGTCCTGTCGCTCAGGCGAGATGGGGAAGGAAACCTTATGCGTGTTCAGAAGGTCGAGCTGAAGCTGCATGACCTGAGCACCGCGTTCGTTGTTGAAGGTGGGCTGAGTGATGTCCGGATCGTGCAGAGCCCCTCCATTGCTGTACATCCAGGTGGAGAAGCTCTCGATGTAGCGCATGCTCCCCACCAGGAACCCTGCCTGCTCCACTTCGTCGCCGTTGGTCTTGGTCAGTGCCTTGGTCGCGTCTACGAAGTCCTCCCACGTTTCGATATCCGCACCTTGCGGATCCAGCCCAGCCTCCTCGAACAGCTTGCTGTTTAGGGCTATGACCTGGGAGTCAGGACCCCAGTATGGGATGCCGTAGTAGGAGCCAGCCTTTGAACGGTAGATGTTGGTCGACTCGCCGTAGAACATGTCTGGCGCCAGTTCCGGCACGGCGTCGAGGTAGTCGTTAAGCTCGAGGAGTATGCCGCGATCCCAGAAGTCACGCGCCCAGATGATAGAGGAATCCAGTAGATCGGGCGGACTTCCGGCAGCTGAGTCGGCCAGTAGCTTCTGGATGTACTCGGCTCCGAAAGGGACGAACTCGAATTCGATCGTTGACCCATCGTGATCCTGGGGGAAGTGCTCGCTAAGCCAGTCGTACCACGCCTGGTCTAGGGGAGACGTCTGGCCGGAGACCCAGGTCCGGAACCGCAGAGTGACGGCACCCCCTTCAGCCTTCGGGGGGGCCGCAGTGGCCTCCGGTACCTCGGTGGCGGCTGCTTCCTGGGCGGGCTGCGGGCTCGCCGCAGGAGCGCAGGCGGCCAGCGCGGCGGCGCTGCCCGCGATCACGAGACCCGACAGCATCTTCCGTCGGCTGAAAGCTCTCGAATGCATCTTCGAACCTCCCTTCTCGCTCGTGGATAAGCGGCTCTACGGCGGATAGCCCGGTGGCGTTCCTGGCGCGGCGACAGCGGGCACCTCCCGCCCGTCGCCGCCGGAATCAAGGTGCCCGCGTCCGCTGGGGGCGCGTGGCTCCCGCGCGGCCCGATAGCCTATAATGCCAGTGTAGTCGCCCCTCTTCGGGGTCGCAGCGGCGCTTGTGCCACGATTATGCCGCGTATGTGCCAGCTCTGGGGATGCAGCCTTTGACGGACGGCGAAGCTCAGGAGCACTCGATCTCGACCAGCGAGGCCCCGGCCGAGTTCGTGGCCGCCGTGAGGGACGCCCTCGGCCACCTCTACGACTACGCCCATCTCGAGTGCCATCCCCTCTGCGAACTGGTCGCCTCCTCCTCGCCATCATTGCGCGACCCTTCGAGGGGTCTGCGTAACCTGCTGCTGGACGCGCTGGAGCAGATCAACCCCGGCCCTCGGGCGCCGCGCAACAGCCGCGAGTGGCGTCCCTACGGCATCCTGGTGCGCCGCTACGTCAACGGCTTCTCCATTCAGGCTATCATGGACGAGCTGCACATAAGCCTGCGGCAGTTCCACCGCGATCACCGCAAAGGGCTCCTCGCCGTGGCCACTCACCTATGGCGGCAGTCCCAGCCCAAGGGACAGAACGGCTCGGTGGCCGACCTGGGGGAGACCATGGCTGGGCTGGAGCACGAGGTCCAGAGCCTGGGCCTGGACCTCCGCAGCGTCAACCTCGGCGCTGTGGTGAGCGAGCTCATGGGCCCACTGGGAGCCCTCGCCCGAGGACACGGTGTTCGCCTGGGCTATGCTCCGCCACGCCGCCAGATGATGGCCTGGGCGGACGTGACCCTGGCCCGGCAGGCCGTACTGGGCGCGCTGACGGCGACCATTGTCAGCCGGCCGGCCAACCTCGAGCTGGGCTGGCTCCACCGCGCCCGTCGGGTCATTCTGGATCTGTGGGCCTGGCCCCTGACCACCGAACCGTTCATGATGCCGGAGCGGCGGGAACGACTGGCCGTCGTCGAAGAGCTGATGCGGGCCCAGGGGGGCGACCTGAAGCTCGGGGCGACTCAGCCGGAGCGGGTGCGCGTGCGGCTCAGCTTTCGTTCCGCCAGCAGCACGCGCGTGCTGCTGATAGACGACAACACTCGTCTCCTCGAGCTCTATCGGCGGTTCCTCGAAGCGGAAGGCTTCGCCGTGACCTGCGCCGCCGACAGCGTGGCAGCGCTGGAGGCCGCCGCCCAGGAGGTGCCCGACGTCATCGTCCTGGACGTGTTGATGCGGGACCTGGATGGCTGGCAGATGCTGGAGCAGATCCGGTCCAGGCCGGGCCTGGGGAAGGTGCCGGTGATCATCTGTTCGGTGCTGAACGAGCCCGAGATGGCCTTCGTCATGGGGGCGCAGCGCTACCTCAAGAAGCCGGTGTCGCAAGAGCAACTCTTGGCTGCTCTATCGGAGACGGTGGACGGGAGTAGTCAGGAGGGCACGCCTTGAGCATGGCGGCCACGTACTCCCCCAACTCATCGCGGTCGACGGAGCGCTGCTTGAGCAGCTCCAGGCGCAGCGGTTGCCGACCGGCCAGCGCGTCGGCGTAGCCTGAGCCGGTAGTGATGATGAACCTGGTCTGGGAGAGCTTGGCATCGGCCCTCGCCTGCTCGAGCACCTCCAGGCCGCCCATCTCCGGCATCACCAGGTCCAGAAGCACGGTGTCGAAGCTTCCGCCGCACAAACTCTGCATCACCTCGGCGCCGGAGTAGGCCACGCTCACCACCGTCTGGCCAACCTCGGCCTCCAGTATGCGGCGAACCAGGGCGGCAAAGCCAGGGTCGTCGTCGGCCACCAGCACCCGCTTGGGGGCGGGGTCGAGCGCTCTCAGCGCCGATAGCAGACTCTCCCGAGAGACGGGCTTCTCCAGATAGCCGGATACGGCGAGCTCCTGCCGCGCGCGTTCTTTGCCAGACGGCACTTCGTACCGGAGGATGGGGAGGTCCGTCCTGCCGCTGGCGCGCCATATGTGCTCGGCAGTGGGCGGCGATGGAGCACCCTCCTGCGTCACCAGCACGATGCCGTCCGGGTGCTCGCTCGCGACTTCGGTGGCCAAGTCGTCAACGGTGTTCACCACCACCGAGCGATATCCGGGCAATGACCTGGAGACTGGAGCGGCCAGGGCCTCATCGGAAGCGACGACGAGGGCCGTTCTGGTGGGCGACTGGGCCGGGAGCGGCTGACGCCAGTCCTCGGGAGCGTAGTAGGACAGGCGAGAGCGTGCCTTGCCCGAGCCGGGGATGGGTATGGTAAAGCGGAAGGTGCTGCCACTCCCAGGCTCGCTCTGCGCCTCGATGCGTCCCCCGTGCAGGTGGACCAGTTGCCGGCAGATGGCCAGCCCGAGCCCTGAGCCTCCGCCATCGGCCGAGATCGGCCCCTGGCTGAACTCCTCGAACACTCGGGCCAGGTCCTCGGGTGACATGCCCGTGCCGGTGTCGCTGACGGCGACGACCACTTCGCCGTCGCTCACCTCGGTGGCCACCTCGATGTACCCCTGGTGGGTGAAACGAGCGGCGTTGCCGATCAGGTTCAGAAGCACCTGGCTTACGCGCTGCCGGTCCACCATCAGCTCGGGCGTGAGGCTGGATAGCCTGGTGCGCAGGGCGACATTCTTGCCCCGAAGCAGCCCACTGGCGCTGGCGCAGACCTCGCGGATCAGCCGGGTGAGGTCCGTGGGTTCGAGGCGCAAGGGCATGCGGTTGGCCTCGACGCGCGACAGGTCGAGCACGTCGTCTATCATGCCCAGGATGTGGCGGCTGGTCTGGAAGACCTCGTGGATGTCGGCGCTCAGCTGGGGTGGCCAGCGGTCGAAGCCGTAGGTCTCGGGGTGCCGGTACATGAGCTCGGCGAAACCGGCTATGAGGTTGAGGGGGGTGCGGAGTTCGTGGCTGATGGTGGCGGCGAAGTGCGCTTTGGCCCTGCGGGCTTCTTCCGCCTCCTCCCGAGCGACGCCGAGCTCGTAGTTGGTGCGCTCCAGCAGGGCGTACATGCTGTCCAGCGCCTTCTTGGCGGCGACCAGCTCCCCTCGGCGCACGTCAGCGGCCCGGGCTCGCTTCCAGGACATGGCCACCTGGGCTTCCGCCATCTGGAGGGCGGCCAGAGAGCTACGGAAGGCTACGCCGCTCACGAGAGCAGAGAGCCAGAGCGCGCCCAGGGTGTAGGGGAGGGCGGCTCGCTCGACCTCGGTACCGGCGAAGGCGATCGCCGCTGCGGTACCAGCGCCGGCGGTGGCGAGAGCTGCGGGCAACCCCAGCGTGGCTCCGGCCATGAAGGCACAGAGCGAGTACAGGTACTGCACGTAGGGCAGAGCGGAGGCGACGTCGAACATCAGGGAGCCGCCGAAGGTCAAGGCAAGGAAGACGGTTGCCCGGACGGCGTACGGCCAGCGACGCATCAGGAGCGCCAGCAACCCGGCCAGGGCGATGAGCCCAGGTGCCACCAAAGGGCGAAAGATGGGCCGAGACGGGTCGGCGAAACCGGCCGTGAGCGTACCCAGGTGCCCCAGCACGAGGGCGATGGCGCCGAACGCGGTAAGGGTCTCGCCCCAGGCTTCTCGCGCCTCCAGAACCACCTTGACCTGCTGTTCCCCGCCTGCCTGCGCGTGAACTGCCGCCACCCTGGCATCCTCCCTGCGATCGAGTCAGGTGCTGTTGCCCCATTGTACCACCGCTGGCGGAGGGCCAGGGCGGTTGCGTCCACCGGGCATAGTGGCTCCCTCATGAGGAGTGAGCGCCCCCAGGCGCGGGCGGGCTGTGTGTGAGGGCCTGCTCGCGCGTGGGCGCGCGAACTCCTCGTGTTGGTGGGGTTCGAGGGCAAGAGGCGATCCCTCTGGGGGTAGCAGCGGGGGAGTGCCTGCGGCGGGCGTGGATTGCCCCTTCATGAGGAGTGAGCGCCTCCAGGCGCGGGGGGATGTGTGTGGGGGCCTGCTCGCGCGTGGGCGCGCGAACTCCTCGTGTTGGTGGGGTTCGGGGGCAGGAGGCGACCGCGCCGGAGACGCTGACGTGACCGGCGGTGCGCCTCTACCCGTACACCCGGCAGACCTTGTTGACGGCGGCGGCCACTCGGTCGCAGTCGCTCTCCGTCCACCATTGGTTGACCCGGAGGAATATGGCCCGGTCAAAGAGGTCAGCCGAGCGGGCGCACATTTCCACCGAGTACTCGGGCAGGGGACCCTCGTAGAAGGGGCAGGTGAAGGGGCAGCCCTCCTCGGTAGCTGTCTTCTGTTCCAGGATCTGCTCCCAGAAGGTGTAGATGTGCCAGTCCCGCGAGCCTTCCACGCCCCGGGCCCCGGCGGGCAGCCCCTCGGCGGCGAGGGCAGGCCCGATGCGGCTGGCAGCCTCTTTGCTCTCTGCCAGGAGGATGATGCAGTACCCCAGGTCGCCCTCCGGGTCATTGCTGGGCCGTAGGCGGGTCTGAGGGAATGTCTCCAGGCCGGCGATGATGCGGCGCATGTTGCTGTTGTAGCGCACCCGCTGGGCTTCCATCTTCCGGAGCTGCACCAGGTTCACCGCTCCCTCCAGCTCGGACATGCGGTAGTTCTGGCCGCAGAAGAGCTCGCCCGGCCGCCGCTCCCTGGCGTAGCGGTCTGGCCGCCAACAGGCCGCCGTGTCGTGCTGGCTCATGGCCCGGATGTAGAGCCACTCGTCGTCCGTGAGCACCATTCCCGCTTCCCCGGCGCCGACGACCTTGTAGCTGCTCAGGCTGAAGCAGCCCAGATCGCCGATGGTGCCCAGGTAGCGGCCCTTGTACTTGCCGCCGCAGGCCTGGGCATTGTCCTCGATCACGGTGAGGTTGTGCCGGCGGGCGATATCCATGATGGGATCCATGTCAGCAGCCAGGCCCAGCATGTGCACGGGCACGATGGCTTTGGTGCGGGGGGTGATCTTGCGTTCCACGTCCTCGGGGTCCAGGGTCATGGTATCGTTGATCTCGGCGATGACGGGGATGCCCCGGGAGGCTACCACGGCGGCGGCGGTGGCGTAGAAGGTGTAGGCAGGGACGATAACCTCGCTGCCGGGCCCGACGCCGGCGGCCACGTAGGCGCACATGAGGGCGGAGGTGCCCGAGTTCACTCCCAGGGCATACCTGACCCCAAAGACCTCGCGGGCGGTCTCCTCGAACATGGCCACCCGCGACGGGCGAGGGTTGTAGTAGCGGGTGAGTTGCGGGTTGGCCCGATCGTCCTCGGCCTCCAGGAGGGCGCGGATCTGGGCTTGGGCCTCTGGCGAGTAGCCGAAGGTGTCGGCGATGGCCAGGAACTCCTCCAGGCCCACGTTGGGGCGGCGATGGCTGCGCTCGGCCTCGAACCTCTCGATGGCCTTAGGGCCGCCGTTGATGGCCAGATCCGCTTCCGTTGCTATGGTTGGCACCGTATCCCTCCCCACGATGCGTGCCCCCGCTTTCCCACGGTGGGTGACCTATACTTGCACCGGGGACGCGGTCAGGTCAACTCCTGCAGCAGGGCCCGCGCCTGCTTGAGGTCGTATGCCTCGAAGCCTTCGGTGAACCAGTCGTACACGCCGGCGAGGAGGTCGTGGGCCTCCTTGCGCTTACCCTGATCGCGCCAGAGGCGGGCCAGGGCAGTGGCGGCCTGTAGCTCGAAGAGCTTGGCCTCCTGCCGCCGGGCCACGTCTAGGGCACTCAGGTAGCGCGCCTCCGCCAGCCACTCGTCGTGCGGGCGGCCGCGTTGGCGGTGCAGGTCGCCCATGGCCCGGTGCAGCGACGATTCCGCAAAGCGTTGGCTGGTCCGGCGTACCAGGCGCAGCCCCAGGGCGGCCGCGTTCAGCCCCGCATCCGGCCGCCCCGCTCCCAGGTAGGCCTCTGCCAGCCAGACCAGCACCTCAGGAACGTCGTACAGGAAGCCATCGCGCACCAGTGCTTCCACCGCGGCTCGGATGTGTTGGCTGCCTTCCACTGCCTGGCCTCTGTGGAGCAGCACCTCGCCCCGGTACGCCCTGCGGAAAGCGGTGGCATCCCTCCATTCGCCCCCAGTCTCCCTCTGGAACGTCGCCGATGCTGCCGTCCACTCGTCCAGGGTTCTCTCCTCCCGGTGCAACTCATAGCGATACCAAGCAGTCCTGCCCCGGGCCATGGCCAGCATGGCGGGGTGTCCTAACCGCTCGGCCATCTGGCGCAACTCCTCGCAGCGTCGGAGTCCCTGCTCTGGGTAGCCCAGCACGCCCAGGACCCTGGCCAGATGCCACCACAGACCGGGGGGCCAAGCTGGGGCGGCGAATTCCTCCGAGTGGGAGGCGGTCCAGGCTGCCGCCGTCTCCAGGTGTACCCGCGCTGGGCCGAAGTGGCCCAGCAGGCGGAGGACCCGGCCCAAGAGCCCATGCACCCAGGTCAGGGCATAGGGATCGCCGCGAGTCAGCAGGGGGCCGAAGGCCTGCGCCAGAATCTCCAGAGCCCGGTCGTAGTCGGCCCTGACC
This sequence comes from Anaerolineae bacterium, assembly GCA_013178015.1. NCBI lineage: Bacteria > Bacillati > Chloroflexota > Anaerolineae > Anaerolineae bacterium. The sequence continues at coordinate 34,433 of JABLXR010000010.1, read as the reverse complement.
TCGTGATGGTACTCCAGCTCAGCCAGCACCTGGAGAAGCAGCTGGGCATCGCCGGCCCGTTGGCATAGCTCCAGAGCCCGCTCGTACAGCGGGGTCAGGTCTGGCGAAGCGGCGCTCCTGGTGAGCCCGGCCGCCACGCACAGGCCCGTCTGCAGCCGCATCTCCGTCTGCACGTCCCGATGCTCCTCGGGCAAGGTTGCCATCAGCGCCAGTCCCTTGCGGTAGTGGATCTCTGCCTGAGGCATCGCCGCCATCCACTGCGCCTGGTCTCCCGCGCGCAGGTAGGCTCCCGCCGCCATCAGGGCCAGCCCTGCCTCTTCGTAGTGCCAGGCCAGTTGTAGGGCCATTTCATCCGCCGCCTCCCCCCAGATCTCCTCCTGGGCTCGGCCCACCGCCTCGTGCAGGTGGGCCTGCTCCACCCGGTCCAGGCTCTGATACAGGTAGCGCTGGAACAGGTAGTGGCGGAAGCGGTAGCGGGACAGCCTCTGTCCATCCAGATGCTCCAGGCTCTGGGCCCGCACCAGCTGGTGGCGGCGGGCCAGCTCCCCGCTCAGACGGTGCACGATCTCCAGTGCCGGCACCTCCAGCACCCGGGCCACCACCTCGGCAGTGAACTCCTCCCCCTCCAGGCTGGCCACCTCCAGCATCTGCCGGCACTGGGGCGGCAGCCGCCCCACCCTCTCCCCGATCACCGCCTCCAGCCGAGTGGGCAGCCCCTCCCAGTCCAGCCCCGGCCCCTCCCTCCAGCAACCCTGGTCATCTCGCACCAGCCCACCCCGCTCCCGCAGGTCCTGAAGCAACTCCACCGTGAAGAGGGGGTGGCCTCCGGTGTGATGGTAGAGGGTGTCTCGAAACTGAGCCGGGAGCCGATTGGTCTCCCGGTCTAGCAGCGCCTCCAAGAACCTCCGTCCCTCGGCCCGGTCCAGGTCCACAGGGGCAGTGCCGTACTGGCTTCGCAGCTCGTTGGCCACCGGCTCCAGGGGGTGGCGCTCTCCCTCTCGGCCCAGGGCCACCTCTCCCGGTCGGTAGGCCCCAAGGAGCAGGATGGGGCTGTCCGCTAGCCGCCGCCCCAGGTGGAAGAGCAGCTCGATGGAGCCTCTGTCGGCCCACTGCAGGTCATCAACGGTCAGGAGCAGGGGGCGGCCTCGGGCCAGGGTCTGCACCACCTGGGTGAACTGCTCGAAGAGCTGCGGCTGGGGAGGAGTGGAGCCCTTCCTCCTAGTGGCCTCCTCCAGGGCGGCCACCCATGAGTTACCGCTGTCCGCTACGCTGCGGGCTCGGGCCAGCAGGGGCGCTGCGGGCACGAAGACATCGAGCAGGGCGGGGCCGTGAGCGACAACGGCCTGGGCCGCCTGCGGCACCATCTGCCACAGGCGCTGGGCCTGCTCTCGGGTGACGGCACCCTGGGAGTGGCGGGCCTGGACGTCGCCGGTGAGCATGCGCAGAAGGTCCAGGAAGGGCAGGTAGGGGTCTCCCGTGCCGGTGTAGGCGTTGCCACTTCCTGAGGCCACCACCAACTCAGGGTAGGTCTCCAGTGCCCGGTGGGCGAACTCATGCAGGAGCATGGTCTTGCCGCTGCCCGGCTCGCCCACCACGAAAGCCACTTGGCCCTGTCCAGAAACGGCCTTCTCGAGGTAGCGGCCCAACTGGGCCAGCTCCCGCTCCCGCCCCACGAAGGGGGGTAGCTGGTCTTCAGGCAAGTCCTCGGGCAGGACGATGGTCGGAGGGGGAATGGGAGCCATTGCCGGTCCGGGCATGGGGCGCTGCCGGATGCTGTCGTAGAGGGCGATGGTCTCAGGGGCCGGCGGTGCTCCCAGCTCCTGCTGTAGCACCCTCAGGCAGACCTGGTACTGGGCCAGGGCGGCGCTGCGCTGCCCCGAGAGGCAAAGGGCCCGCATGAGCTGGCGGTGGGCCTCCTCCCGCCAGGGCTCCAGCTCCAGTTGCCGGCGGGCGTAGCCCTCGGCCTCCCTGTAGTCTCCCTGGGCCTGGCAGTGGTCGGAGAGTCGGGCCAAGGCCCAGAGGTAGCGCCGCTCCACCTCTTCCTGCTTGAGCAGCACCCACTCCTCAAAGGCAGGGCTGTCCCGCACCGAGAGACCCTCCAGGAGCCGGCCGCGATAGGCGGCCACCGCCTCCCGGAGCCGGTCCGGGTCCGATGCGGCCAGGTCTTCCACGTCGGTGTGGCAGTGGCTTTCCGGGTTGAGCTGGATGGCCTGGCGGGTGATGAGCAGGAACGGGGGCCAGGCCTGGTGGTCGGTGATGGCCTGGCGCAAGCGAGACAGGAGCGAGCGGAGGTTGCCCAGGCCGTCGGCGGTGGATCGGTCGGGCCAGAGCATCTCGGCCAGAGCCTCCCGCCGGTGAGGGCGATCGGACTCCAGGGCCAGGTAGGCCAGCAGGGCCCGGGCCTTGTCCGAAGGAAAGCCGGTTACGGGGGCGTCGTCGAGGTAGGCTCGAAACGACCCGAGCAGGGAAAGCTCCAGGCGCATGTCCATCCTCCTCGGACGACGGCCGGCGACCGCTGCGCGGCAAGTCCTGTATACACCCTCTGGCCGATTACATCAACGCAGCGGTTACGCAGCGCTCCCGAAGCCTTCTGGCAACTCCTTACTGCCATGCTGGGGCCAGGTTCACACCCGGCGAACCTAAGGACAGCGGCGATCCGGAGAGGCCCCGGGGCCTGGCACCATCGGGCATCCCGGCAGGAGGTCGCCGCGATGAGATGAGGCCGGGCTAGCGCCGACAAGGAGGTCCCCGATGGCTAGGTTCTCCAGACTGGCAGCGCTGCTCACCGTGATCCTGCTCGTGCCCTGTTGCGCGCGCGGGGCCGACGAGCCCGGCCCTGCCTCTCTCGGGCTGGTGGCCCACGTGCAGGCAGAGGCCCACGATAGCGCCATGGTCGAGGCCGGGCCAGGGCATCGCATCGCCTTCGTGTCCGACCGTGATGGCGCCCTGGCCGTATACTCCATGGACCCCGATGGCGGCGACCAGCGCCAGCTCACGGCTGCACTGGAAGAGGCCCACGGAGTGGCAGTCTCGCCTGACGGGTCGCGGATCGCCTTCACGGCCAGGCACGGCGGCGAAGGTGGCACCGACTACGAGGTGCTGGTCATGAATGCCGATGGCACCGGTGGGCGCAACCTGACCACCAGCGGGAATGCCTGGGAGATGGCTCCCTGCTGGTCACCGGATGGCGAGAGCATCGCGTTCATGTCGGCATCGAAGGCGAACGCCGGCATTGTCGCCGTTGGCTTCGACGGAACCGACCTGCGTCAGTTGAGCGACGGCCTCCGCTGGGACATGCAGCCGTTGTGGTCGCCCGACGGGTCGCGGATCGCTTTCGCCTCGCTGTCCGGAAGGCGATCGGAGATCTGGGTGGTACAGGCGGACGGCAGCGACCTTCGGCGCCTCACCGACCTAGGGGCGCGGAGCGAGTGGCCTCGTTGGTCGCCGGACGGGAAGCAGATCGCCTTCGTCTCTGACTGGGACATGGTCACCGCCATCTACACCATGTACGCCGACGGCAGCGGCCTGAGGAAGCTGACGGAGAGCCGATCGGTGGACACAGAGCCCTGCTGGTCGCCGGACGGGACCCGAATTGCCTTCTCCTCCGATCGCGATGGGGGCTTCGCCATCTACGTCGCCGACGCGCACCTTGGACGGGAGTGGAGACTGACCGACGAGGCCCTCGGCTGGCAGATGCAGCCGAGCTGGTCCCCCGACGGGGCTGAGATCGCCTTCGCCGCCGGCCTCGATGGAGAGTGGGACGTCTACGTGGTGGGCGCTGACGGCTCCGGCCTGCGCCGGCTGACCAGCGCTCCGGGGTACGACCTCAGGCCGCTGTGGATGGGACGCTGACCTCACCGCTGATCGGGAAGGGACGACTAGGCCGATCGGGAGACAGCCGGGCGGCCCCGTGTCGTTGGTGTCTCCCTCTCCCAGGTGATCGGGCGTAGCTTCCGAATCTCCACAGCAGGAGAAGTTCGGGCGCAGGCGCAGAGGGGCCTGTCCGGCCCCCTCGCGCGTGCGCGTGTTCTTCAGATGATGAGCAGTAGAGAGGGACCGGCGACGCCCCAAATGCGCTCGCCCTGCTATTGCTGCCGCTCACGTGACGGCGAGCTCCAGTGCTGGTAGGATGGTCTTGGCGCGCCCGCACTAGACCGGGACGCCTCAGACTACGGCCTCAGGAGCGGCACATGACTCCTCGGGAACGAGTGCTGGCGGCATTCCAGTTCCAGAAGACGGACAAGGTACCCATCCACCACATCGGCTTCTCCTCCGATGTGGCCAGCGCCCTCATTGGTCGGGAGGCTTACGTGGGCGGAGGCATCCAGCAGTGGCGCGAGGCCACCGCCCTCTGGAAGGGGCCCGACGCTCACGCCGAGTTCCTGGAGCGTTCCTACCAAGACGCCGTCGCTGTAGCCATAGCTGCGGGCAACGACATCATCCGCCCCTCTTACTGGCGCTACAACCGCAAGCCTACCCGCAAGATAGACGACAACACCTTCCTTTGCGAGTACGGCCCGGAGGAGGACTGGCGGGTGCTCAAGTACGACCCGGGCAGCGAGCAGTGCGACATCGTCTACTACAAGCCCCGCCCGGAGGCCACCTTCGATACCATCGAGCGGGAGATCCAGCAGATGGAGGAGTCGCTGAGCCGCGACCAGCCCACGGAGGAGGGCTACGACTTCGAGCGACGGGCCAAACGAGAGCTGGGAGACCAATACGAGATCCGGGTGGGCGGGGTGGGGATGGGCGTGCCCCTGCGCGGCATCGAGATCTGGCTGGAGGCCCTGCTCCTCCGGCCCGACCTGATCGAGCGGTTGCTGGATGCCCAGGTGGAGACGGCACGGCGCAATGTGGCCTTCCTGAGCCCTCTGGGCTTCACTCACTTCTGGGGTGGCACCGACTTCGCCTCCAACGAGGGGCCTATGTTCAGTCCCCGTCTGCTGCAGGAGGTCTTTCTGCCCCGGTTCCGCAAGGTAACCGAGATCTGCCACCAGCACGGCGGCCTGCACTTCTTCGCCAGCGACGGGGACCTCTGGCCGGTAGCGGACATGATGTTCGGAACTGGTGCCGTGGACGGCTACTTCGAGATAGATGGCCGGGCGGGGATGGACCTGGCCCGGCTGCGAGAGCGCTATCCCAAACTGATCCTCATCGGCAACATCAGCTCCCACACCGTCCATCTGGGCACCAAGGAGCAGATCGTAGAGGAGGCCCTGCGGGCTCTGGAGGTGGCCAAGGCAAGCAGCGGCGTCATCGTGGGCACTTCGAACTACTTCGTGCCTCACACCCCCATAGACAACGTGATGACTCTGCTGGAGACCATCGAGCAGAACCGGTAGCAGCAGATCCAGTGGGTGATCGAGATGGCGCGGGAAGCGGCCGCGGCGGCCGAGGACCAGGGGATCACTCTGGTCATCCAGAACCACTCCCCCATCGGCAACAACGTTCCATTCCCTCAGCCGCCCAGCGCTTCTCGCAGGCGCCGGGCGACCACTTCCGCCTCGCCCTCCTGGAGGGTGTGAGGGTGTAGGCGCAGCTCGGGCTCGGTGAAGGTGCTCCAATGGTAGTTGTCCGGGCTCACGTACTGCACCGCGATGGGTGGGTCGCCCTGGCGTAGCCGGCGCATCACCTCCACGTGATCGGCTCCCACCGTCTCCACATCCCAGGTCACAGCGGCATGAGGGATCTGCTGACCCACGCCATAGGGGAGCTGACGCCAGGCGCGCACCGTGGGCAGGTCGCTCACGGCGGCGATGATGGTCCGCACGCGACGCTCCCACAGACCGGCGTCGCCGGCGTGATCGCGTCCGAGGTACAGCTCCACCGCTTTCACCAGCCCGACGATCTCCTCCTTGCCCACCTTCATGGGCCGGCCTATGCCCATGTTGGGGGAGTTGTTCAGCCGGCACGCCTCCACCAGGTCGGCCCGCCCCAGGATGATCCCACTGGCCTGGGGGCCGCGGATGGCCTTGCCCCCGCTGAAGGTCACCAGGTCGGCACCCTCGCGCACAAACCGGGTCAGGTTGGCGGGCGGGGGTACCTCAGCCGCGGCGTCCACGATGACGGGCACCCCGGCCTGGTGGGCGATCTCGGCTACCTCGGCCAGTTCCAGGGCCGGGCCCATGCAGAACCAGGCATGGGTGTAGAAGACGCCGGCCACGTCCGGCCGGCGCACGGCCTGGCGCAGTTGGTCGGCGTCCGCGTCAATCTGGACAAAGCCGCCTCCCGACACCCGGAGGGCCTGGTCGAAGGGATTGCGGTGGGAGGCTTGGACCACGAAGCGGTTCCTCATGCCGGCGGTATCGGGGAGCCGAGCGATCCTCTCCCGGTCGGTGCCGGCCATGCAGGCGGCCGCCATGAGGGAGATGCCGGAGGCGGCGCCATCGCAGACGTGAGCGGCCTCCACCCCGATCAGCTCGGCGATGCGCCGGCCGGCGGCCCGGTGCAGCTGGTCCATGTCCACGAAGGAGCGCGCCGCCGCGGCCATGGCCTCCAGCACCTCGGGTGGCATGAGGGAGCCGCCAAGGTTGGTCAGGGTGCCGGCAGCATTGATGACGGGAGTCACACCCAATTCAGCGTAGACGTCCACTCACCCTCCTTAAGGCACTCACCGCCGAGATCGCGGAGGCCGCAGAGGACTGATAGCTACGGCAGACAGGCAAGAGCCCGCTCTGGCCCTAACCATCCTCCCTCTGCTGCGTCCGTGGTCGCTCTCCCAGTATGGTAGTCGGCGGTCTCTGCGTTCTCGGCGGTGAATCTCGTCAAAGGATGGCGCATTCTGATGGTGCAGGGCCAGAGGGTCAAACGACCACGCTTCGGTCACGCCGGGGTCCTGAGCCTCCCGGATGCCTAGCATCCGGTGCCCCGTTCTCCTCCACGGCCGCTGTCTGCGAGCTCCCGGTGGCCGCAAAGAAGCGGGAGCGGCTCCCGTCGGAGCCGCTCCGAATCCCGCGTGCGGATGAGACCCTACCTGGCGGGGCGTACGTCGCTGATCCGCCACTCGCCTCCCACCTGGGTCAACTCCACCAGGAAGCTGTGCCCGGCGAAGCTGGTCTCCACCCTGACCAGGGCTGTGTCCCCTGAAACCGTCTCCTCTACCGCCTTCACCTCGTTGGGTATGTCCTGGGCCAGCAGGATGGGATCGTAGCCGCCCCGGTCGAAGGAAGCCCTGATCTGCTCCACCTTCTGTACGAAGCCCTCGGTCAGGTAATCGCTGTCCTTGTAGGCGGTGTTGATCTGGTCCATGGGGAGACCGATGTACCAGCTGTAGAAAGCCTCCACCGTCTCTGAGGGCGTGGTGTTCGCGGGAGCGGCCCCGGTGAGCTGCGGATAGCCTATCCAGGCCGCCAGGCCCAGCACCGCCACTAGCCCGATCGCGATCAGCGTCCACTTCTTCATCTCGGCACCTCCGTTCGAGTTCTACGCCAGGAAGGATACCGCGACGAAGCCCGGCACACGCCGGGCATGAGGGGAGTTCTGCGACTGCCGGCCCGGGGAGTCTTTGCCCTGGCCGATCGGCCAGGCTACCAGTGCACCTCCCAGGGGGTGACGTCGCCCTCGGTGATGACGTCGAAGGTGAGGCTCCCGTGCACCGTTCGGCGCCAGGGGACGGCTCGCCCGCTCACGGTGATGGCGGGCTCTCCCGGGAGCGCTCCCGCCAGGGTGATGGAGCCGTGCTGGCCGGCCGGGCGCATCACTCGGCCCGATAAGGTCCGCGCTCCTTCGTCCCAGGTGATCCCACTCAGCTCGGTGCCACCACTCTGGTGGAAGGTGGTGCCCACGGGCCAGGGGTACTCGCGTGCCTCCCGGATCACCAGTAGCTTGACTGCAGGGCCGAAGAAGGCTACCTCCAGTAGGCCAGGGTCGCCGGGAAGGAGCAAGGCGGCTGCGTCTCCGGGGTGAGCGTAAGCGGCTGGCAACCGCAACCGGGGTAGGTGGCCCAGGAACTGCGCTCCCCAGAACTCGTAGACCCAATAGCGCCCGTTGGGGTCCAGCCCCAGCCGCTGCATCGGCACCCGAAACCAGGTAATCAGGTCCGATCGCCCGCTCCGGTCGCGCTCGGGAGGGTCGTACTCGAAAAGGGCCATCAGGTGCCAGCGGTCACCCTCGTGCTCCAGGGGCAGGTGCCACACCCGGGGGCCTACCTTCGGCGGGGCTGCCTCTGCACCCCCTCTGCGGCCGCTGGAGAGGCCCTCGTAGTCCACCGAGAGCACCTCTACCGGGTGGAACAGGTCCACCGGCCGGGCCGATCGCCCCAAGGGAGGCAGGGTGGCGGTGAGCACCTGCCAGCGCTCCTCGGGCAGGGTGGTCAAGTCGTCGCCGATGTCCACCTGGCCGCCGGCGAGGAAGGTGGCCGTGGCCCGGAGTCGTGCCTCCTCCAGCGTGCCCGGCGGCCCCACCACCAGGCAGGAGGGCTGGATGATGCCCCAGCGCCCGTTCTTCACCGTGTGGATGGCGGTAGTGGTGTAGACCTCACGCAGGTGACGCCAGCCCACGAAGCCGCTGTTGCCGGTGTCCATGCAGGTGTAGAGCAGGTTGTAGTAGCCCAATCCGGCGGGCTCGTGAGGGTTGCCGCTCAGGACAAGTGCCTCCGGGTCGGCCTCTCGCATGGTGCCGGTGATGATCTGGGAGCCCAGGCGGGCTGCCTCGATGCCGCCGCCGGCCACCATCCGGGGATTATGGCGGCCGCGGGCCTGAGGGCTGGAAGCGCCGCCCAGGAAGTCGTTCTTCAGATAGCGGACGCCCCGTTCCGCCAGCGACTCCACCATGTGCTTGAGGTGGTCCTGGGCGGCGGGGTGGGTCAGATCCAGGGCGTAGGTGTTTCCATGCGGGGTCCAGAACCAGGTGCCCAGTGCCTTGGGCCGGCCCTGCCCGTCAGAGAGGAGCCACTCCGGGTGGCGGTGGTAGACAGGATCGAACTCACTAACGGTGTAGGGAGCCAGCCAGCACCCCAACTTCAGGCGGCGCTCTGCCAGGCGCTGGGAGAGCCAGGCGAAGCGGTGAGGGAACTGGTCGTTCTCCCGGATGGACGCGGGCAGGTAATCTTGCTGCCACCCCAGGTCCACGAGCAGTGCGGTCAGCCCCAGGGGGAGCAGCCGCTGGGCGGCAACGTCGGCCGTAGCTAGGACCCTCTCCTCGCTCACCCCCAGGCGATAGGGGTACCAGGAGCACCAGGTCACCGGTGGCCGGTCCAGGGCAGTGATGTTGTTGCGCTGCGCCACCTCAGTGACGAAGTGTTCCAGGAGCACCCAGGCATCGGGACCGGTAGTGAGGACGAAGCTCTCCAGCTCCAGGTCCTCCTTAGGGAGCACCAGCAGGTCACCCCCGTCGAAGCCGAGGGTCCAGCGAAGCCGGCCGTGGTCCAGAGCGTAGGTCACCTGACCCAGCCAGCGGCGGAAGCTGTCGAACCCGGCCAGCAGGGCCCGTCCTTCTCCTGGCCCGCAGATCACGCTGAACATCTGGGAGACGATGGCGCGCTCCACCGCGGGGCGCTCCGACTGCCCCGGCTGGAACCCGGCTTCTCCCTCTGCCTCCGTCTGGGTGCCCAGGGCCTCGGCGATGGTGGTGACGTAGGCGCGGTAACCCCCCTCGATCAGGATGCGGGTCGCCCAGTCTTGGTTTCCCAGGTGGGCCTCGGGAGTGGCCAGGAGGGCTACATGGTTGAGAATGCGCTCCGCGGCGCGGAGGTTGCAGAGGCGGCTCTCCACCCGTAGGCCAGCCTGCCCCGGCAGGAGGCGCTGCTCGAGCGCCAGGCCGGCCTGGGCGAAGCTCCAGCGCAGCAGGGGCTCCGGCCCGGGGCTGGCAGACAGGTCAGTAGGTTGCAGCGGGGCCCTGTCTACTACGAGTGCCGGCGCCAGACCCTCGAGGGCCATTTCCGGCCAGGAGGGCGAAGTAAGGCGGAGGGACCGTCTGCCGGCCTCCACCTCCACGCTGAAGAGGCCTGACACCAGGGGACACTCGCTCATGCCGATGATCCTCCCGGGCGTAGAGAGCGCCATAGGGCGATGTTACGCCGGGACGCCGCTGATGGCCAGCGCCGTGCCTGTCCTCGTGGCCACCGGCGCCTTGAAGGAGCGCTTGCTCTGGCGTAATCTTGTGCTGCCAGGCCGTTGTCTGCGGGATGGGCATCTGAGGAGGATAGGGTGAGAAGGGTGAATGCCGCGGTCGTCGTCGGGGTCTTCCTCGTGCTTCTGGGCTTGCTGCTGCTCCTCGACAACCTGGGCCTGCTTCCGGGGGGATGGGCGCTGGCTTTGGCGGTCGTCTTCGCTGTGGGAGGCCTGGCCTTCGTGTGGGGCTACGTCACCGAGCGGGAGTGGTGGTGGGCTGCCATCCCCGGCATGGCTCTTCTAGGGATAGCCGCGCTCATTGCTTACACCTCCCTCGTCCCCGAGGCCGCGGGCGGGGTGGGGGCAGGGCTGTTCTTCGGCAGCCTAGGGCTGGGATTCTTCCTGATCTACGCCCGAGCGCGGGAGAACTGGTGGGCGGTCATTCCCGGCGGCGTGATGCTGACGCTGGGGGTGGTCACCGGCCTGGAGTCGGCCGTGTCCGGCCTAGAGATGGGAGGTGTCTTCTTCCTGGGCCTGGCCCTGACGTTCGTTGCGGTGTACTTGGCTCCCAATCCAGAGGGGCGCATGACTTGGGCCCTGATCCCGGCCGCTATCCTGGCGGTGATGGGGCTGCTCATCTTGGCGGCTGCCATACGACTGCTGGGCTACCTCTGGCCCCTGGCCCTTATCCTCGGAGGTGCCTACTTGCTCCTGCGGACGTTCAGAGGCGCGACCCGATAGCGGAGGGTGCCGAGGTCCCCGCAGAGCACGTGCGGGAATGCTGCATCGGGAATAGAAGCGGTCAGACTTCGAGCAGCACTTCGTAAGTCTCGATTTGAGGGGGGGCCTCCGAACCGGCACGCTCGGCGGCGCGCGCCAGAATGTCCTCCGCCGTCGGGGCGGAAGCGTTCATGTCCGACTCGCTGTTCCAGAGGGTCAGGGTAACGATCTGGCCCCCTTCCTTCGCCACCAGCAGATAGGCCCCCTCGAAACCGGGAAGCTGCTGCACCTGATCGGTGCTCTCTTGGAATATGGGGACGGCCCTGTCGATCCTGTCGGGGCTCCCCTGGATTCGGCTCAAACGAGCCAGCATAGCATCGCCTCCCACGCGGCACGGCCGAGGAACTACCGCGCAAGCCGCCCCGGTCGGCCCGTCTCAGTCACGCTCGGAGAAGGAGTATAGGGCGGGCGGTGTCGGCGTCAAACCTGGGCGCCGGAGCAGGCGGGTTGGCTGCTCTTGGCTCGGGCCGGAGAACGTCCGACCGGTTGGGCCGGTGCAGCAGCTCAGGATCGGGGGGACACATGCCGACCAGCGCCGCCGCTCAGGGCCTTCGCTGGGCTCGGACTACGCGAGCCAGCCCCCACTGCACGGCAGGAACACCTTCCTTGGAGGAGTGCGCGCGCCCACGCGCGCCGTCCCTCCAAGTGCCTACCGCCGGCAGCTTCTGTTCCTGGACCGCAAGGCGCAATTGGCTGGGGCCGGTTGACAGCACCGACGTCAGTATGGACAATATCGCTGCTCGGGGCTTGAGCAACCCCGGGCGTCGGGTCGTTAGCTCGTCTGGCCGGTTGGCGCTTTCGTTGGCGTTGAGTCAGCCAGTGCGACCCCGGCCCGCAATCCCCTGCGGCCGGGCAACATGTCCCTCTGGCGGCGATCGCTCGGGCAGTCTCGCGCCACGAGTGTGCGCCCACCCCCCGCAGAGCAGGAGGGTGATTCTCGCAGGTGTAGTGCGGTCGTTAGTCAAAGGAGGTTAGTGTTGAAGACAAGACGCATGTTGCCGCTGTTCCTTGTTGTGCTCATCCTCGCCGTGGTCGGCTCGCTGGCCCTGATCGTCTCTCTCCCGGGCCCAGCAAGAACCTTCGCCCAGGGAGGGGCCACGCCGTCTCTCGAGATGATCGAGGAGGGGCGGCAGGTGGCGCAGGAGTTCGGGTGCCTAACTTGCCACACCACCACTGGAGCCCGATTGATCGGTCCTACCTTGTTGGGGCTCTACGGTAGCTCGGTGCCCCTGGCCGATGGCCGCACCGTGGTCGCCGACGAGACCTACATCCGAGGCCAGCTCGTTTCGGGACACTCCGCCACCGTGCTCGACTACCCGTCCGATGTCATGCCAGACTACGGTGCCCTCATGTCGGACGAGCAAGTCTCCGCCGTGGTCGCCTGGATCGTGAGCCTAAGTGGAGAGGCGCAGCCGACCCAGGTCACCACCCCAGCGTCGGCCGCACCTCCGTTCATGCTCGCCGAGGAGGATGAGCAGATCGCGCGACAGCTGTGGGAGTTCCTCCAGGAGGCCAACTACCAGGAGAACTGGTCCACCATCCCGGGCAAGGGCCTTCTGTATCGGGGCCAGGATCCACACGGGGCCCTGCTCTCCACCTACCTCAACCCGGAGGCCGCCCAGGCCCTGCAGGAGCGCCCGCGCCTCATGCCTCACGGCGCCATCATCGTCAAAGAGAATTACACCGAGGATGAGACGCTGGCCGCGATTACGGTCATGGTGAAGTCGGATGGGTACTACCCCGACCACAACGACTGGTTCTGGGCCTCATACGGGCCCGAGGGCGAGCTAGACGTCGCCGGCCCTGTCCCCGGATGCATCTCCTGCCACGGCGCCGTCTGGTCCAACGACTATGTCTTCAGCTTCCCCCTAGCTCCGCTGGACCCATCTCGGCCCCGGCCCCGGACGGTGGAGGAGGCGGGCGTGCCTGCTGTGCCGCCGGCCACTCCGGCCTTTACCCCCGCGCCCGAGACTCCGACTCCAGTGCCTATGGTGGAGGTGACGCCGGCCATCGCGGTCGAGGATCAGCCTATCGTGGCCAACAGCGTGGTGATCGCTGAGGTGATGAGCCGGGGGCCGGGCTGGCTGGTCATCCATGCCGACAGCAACGGCAACCCTGGCCCCGTGATCGGGTTCGCCCCGGTCCACCCCGGACGCAACCCGGACGTGGTGGTCGAGATTGACGCCGAGCAGGCCACCACGACGCTGCACGCCATGCTACACGAGGACACCGGCGCGATCGGGGTCTACGAGTTTCCCGAGGGCGACCCGCCGGTCCGGGTGGAGGGTCGGGTGGCGGTGGTTCCCTTCGAGGTAGCGGGACCGGCCGTGGCGGCCACGGCGACGCCCGCAGCTACGCCGACTGTGGCCGCTCCGGCGACCGCCACCGCTACGGCTGTGCCGCCTCCCACGGTGGCTCCTACTCCCACGACGGCCGCTTCGCCTACTGCACCTCCGGCCACCCCCGAGGCTACGCCCGAACTGGTGGCCACAGGTAGGCAGATCGCCCAGCGCGCCGGGTGCTTCGGGTGCCACTCCACCGACGGCTCCCGGCTGCTCGGTCCTACCTTCCAGGGGCTGTACGGCAGCACCGTGCCTCTGGCGGATGGAAGCACCGTAGTGGCCGACGAGGAGTACCTGCACCGATCCATCGTAGATCCTAATGCTCAGATTGTGCGGGGATTCTCCTCCGGCCTAATGCCCGGCAACTACGGGCAGCAACTGGATGAGAACGAGATAGAGGCTTTGATCGAGTTCATCAAGAGCCTGGGGATCTGATACGTGACGAGCGACGCGTGACACGTAGTGCGCCATCGGTCACGTGTCACTAGCCACGCGCTACCAGAGAGGAGTTAGCTCATGTCCAGTTACGTTAGCCGCAGGAACCTTATCAAGAGCGTCGGCCTGGCCGGTGTGGCCCGGACGTTGCCGCTGGGCTTCGGAGCCTTCGCGCTAGCGCCCGAGATGCCCCGGTTGCCCTGGCCGGCCCCTCAGCAGGAGGGCGCCGAGGGAGCGGGCTTGACCTATGCCTTCCTGAACTCGGAGGAACAGGCCTTCATCGAGGCGGCCGTGGCCCGGCTCATCCCCGCGGATGAACTGGGGCCCGGCGCCCTAGAGGCAGGCGTGCCCCAGTTCATCGACCGCCAGCTCATCGGTGTGTTTGGCAGCGGGGGAGACTGGTACTTGCAGGGGCCATGGGTGGAAGGTGAGCCCGAGCAGGGCTACCAGATGCGACTGGTTCCCCAGGAGATCTACCGGGCCGGGATCCGCGACATCAACCTCTACTGCCAGGAAACGTACGGTGGCCCCTTCGCCGAGCTCGCCGAGGAGCAGCAGATCGAGGTGCTCCAGGGGCTCCAGTCGGGCGAAATAGCCCTCCAGGACGTCCCGGCTGCCCTCTTCTTCAGCACCCTCTACCAGAACACCATGGAGGGCTTCTTCGCCGACCCCATCTACGGTGGCAACCGGAACAAGGTCGGCTGGCGGCTGGTCGGTTACCCCGGTGCTGCCTCGGTGGACTACGGTGCTCTCGTAGAGGAGTACTACAACCGGCCGTACGAGGTTGAGCCCGTCAGCATCGCCGACATCCAGACGGGCGAGGCCTCGCACTCGCACGAGTAACGTCGGCGCACCACCGGCGAGGGCAGACGAAAGGCGAGAGTAACCCTGTTAGTCTAGTAGCTGTTAGGGAGTCAGGCATGGCAATCAAGAAGGACCCCGTAGATGCAGTGGTAGTCGGAATGGGCTGGGCCGGAGGGATTATGGCCAAGGAACTGGCCCAGGCGGGCCTAACCGTAGTCGGCCTGGAGCGCGGACCTTACCGCAACACCGCCCCTCACTTCCAGCCTCCGGAGATACACGACGAGCTCAGGTATGCGCGCCGGCACGGGCTCATGCAGAACCTGCGCCGGGAGACGAACACCTTCCGCAATAACCCCCGCCAGCGGGCCCTGCCCATGCGGCAGTGGGCCTACGGTCAGGGGGCATATCCACTGGGCGAGGGGCTGGGCGGCTCAGGCGTACACTGGAACGGCCAGTCCTGGCGCTTCCTGCCCTGGGACTTCGAGACCCGGAGCCGGACGGTGGAGCGATACGGGGAGGAGGCCATCCCCCCCGACGCCACCATCCAGGACTGGGGCATCACCTACGACGACTTGGAGCCGTACTACGACAAGTTCGAGTATGCCGCCGGCATATCGGGCCAGGCGGGAAACCTGCAAGGGCAGACCCAGGAGGGGGGCAACCCCTTCGAGGGTCCGCGGCAGCGGGACTATCCCCTGCCTCCTCTCAAGACGGCCTACTCCGGACTCCTGTTCTGGGAGGGGGCGGAGCGGCTGGGATATCACCCGTTCCCCAGCCCGGCCGGCAATCAGAGCCAGGCCTACACCAACCCTGATGGGGTGGCCATGGGGCGGTGCCTGTACTGCGGTTTCTGTAGCAAGTACGGCTGTGAGGTGGCGGCCAAGTCCTCTCCACTGACTACGGTCCTGCCGGTCGTTCTGGGGCTGGACAACTTCCAGTTGCGCACCCACGCTAACGTGATACGGGTCAACCTCGACGACACCCGTACGAGGGCCGTGAGCGTCACCTACGTGGATGCCCAGGGCCGCGAGATCGAGCAACCGGCCGACATCATCGTTCTGGCTGCCTATGCTCTGAACAACGTGCGGCTGTTGCTCCTCTCGGGTATCGGCCAGACCTACGACCCGATGAGCGGCGAGGGGCTGATAGGCAAGAACTACAGCTACCAGTTCATCTCCGCCGTCAGCGCCTTCTTCGAGGATCGGGTCTTCAACCCGTTCATGTCCGCCGGGGCCATGGCTACGGTGGTCGACGACTTCAACGGTGACAACTTCGACCACACCGGCCTGGGCTTCATCGGCGGAGGCTTCATCGCCCAGTTCACTGGCGAGGCTGCCCCCATCAACACCCATCCCGTTCCCTTGGGGACTCCTCCCTGGGGCTCAGAGTGGAAGCGGGCCGCGGCGGAGAACTACCGTAGGGCCTTCACCATCATCACCCACGGGGCGGTCCTCTCCTATCGGAACAACTACCTGGACCTTGACCCGACCTACCGAGACGCTTACGGACAGCCCCTCCTGCGCATGACTTTCAACTGGACGGACAACGAGCTGAGGATGGCCGACTTTCTGACCAACAAGGCGGCGCTGATCGCGCGGGAGGCGGGGGCAAGCGACATCAACATCTTCCGCCTGGCGCGCACCTTCAGCATCGTCCCTGGCCAGGCCACCCACAACAACGGTGGCGCCATCATGGGCGCCGACCCGGCCACCAGCGTGGTCAACCCCTACCTGCAGATGTGGGACGTGCCCAACCTCTTCGTGGTGGGCGCCAGTGCCTTCCCCCAGAACACCGGCTACAACCCCACGGAGACGGTAGGCGCGCTGGCCTACTGGACGGCGGACGCCATCCGCAATCGCTACCTCAAGAACCCAGGCCCTTTGGCCTGACGCATTGGCCCTACCGACTGCAAGGGAGCCGCCCGCGACCGCGGGCGGCTCGGCCTGTGTCCACCAGCACCGTTGGTAGGGGCAGGCCACCGTGCCTGCCCTGGGAGACGACGAATGTCGCCCCTGTAGGGATGTGGTTGTGGCTACCCTTCGCGGTTTCGGCCGGTCGTGCGTGACGGGACACATTGAGGCCGAGTGCGCTCCGCTGCTACAATCCACGGATTCCGCGATGGTGTGTTAGCGTGCCGGCGCTACCCGCACGCGTAGGAGAGACATCCGTGTCCCACATGGCCCGCATGCTGCTAGTCCAGGGCATCGCCGCCGCCAAGGCCGGCGACAGGCGCGATGCCCGCCGTTACCTGGAGCGCTTGCTGATCTTCGACCCCGATCCCTCCCAGAAGGTCGAGGCCTGGCTCTGGTTGAGCGAGATCAGCGATGACCCGGAGGAGAAGCGCCGATACCTGGAATACGTCATTGGAGCGGAGCCCTGGGAGCCGAGGGCTCGCCGGGCCCTGGCCATCCTCAACGGAGAACTGGACCCGGAGGACGTAGTGGAACCGGACCGGGCCCAGGCCCAGGTGCCAGCTCAGCCTCAAGACGTACGCAGCCGGCGCTTCGTCTGTCCCCAATGCGGCGGCCGTATGTCCTTCCTCTCCGAGCGCGAGGGGCTGTCCTGCGCGTACTGCGGCCATCGGGCCGGGCTGGCGGAGGCGCTGGACTCGGCTGCGGTGGAGGAGCAGGAGTTCGTGGTGGCGCTGGCTACCGCGAAGGGTCACTCGCGCCCTGTAGCCACCCGGGCCCTCAGCTGCTCCGGTTGCGGGGCGTCCTTCCTTGTGGCTCCGTCGCTCCTGTCGCTGGTGTGCCCCTATTGCGGTTCCTCCCACGTGCTGGAGACGGAGCAAGCGCTGATCCAGCCTCAGGCCATCGTGCCCATGCGCTTGACCCAAGAAGAGGCGCGGGCGGCGATGGTGGCTTGGCTGGAGCGGCACCGCTTAGCCGGGCGCGCCTCCCTGCCCCAACCGACGGGGCTATACCTACCTGCCTGGACCTTCGACGTAGGCGGCGAGGTCAAGTGGAGGGGGCAGCCGGCCCAGAGCCGGAGGGGCCGCATGAGACTCCACTGGGATGGCGACGACCTGAGCCTGCGCGGGGGCCTGGCCGCCGATGGCACCCCGCCGAAGATGGGTGGCATACCTGTCTTCTTCGATGACATCGTGGTGCCTGCCAGCCACACCCTGCCGGCTGCGGTGATGGACGAAGTGCGACACTTCGATCTGAGCCAGTTGCAGCCGTTCGATGCCGCCTTCCTGGCTGGGTGGCCGGCGGAGATCTACCAGGTGCCGGCTGCCGATGCTTCCATAGCCGCCCGCCAGATCGCCTGGGCCCGGGCGCGGAAGGAGGCGCGAGACAGCCTGAAGGATGACTATTGGCCGGGGAGCCTGCACCTCAGTTCGCACTCGGTCAGCATCCTGTCGTACAAGCTGATCTTGTTGCCCTTGTGGGTGGCCCGCTACCGGGTGGGGGAAGAGCAGTACCATCTGGTGGCCAATGGCCAGACGGGCGCGGTGCGGGGCCAGGAGCCGCCCGCTTCCGGATGGCTGAGCCGGCTCCGGGACCGGTTGCTGGGCTAAGGGCTGTGATGCGGTCGCTACGAAGCGCCCGGGCGTTGCCCATCCCGGGCACGGCGCAGGGCTGATGCGCCGGCGGCCGCGCCGCTGGGCCGGGGCCTTGTGGTGGTCCGGTTGTCCGGGTTCGGCGAGGTGGGCGCCCGCACCGCGTCGAAGCGGGGCCGGGTCGCCGCTCTGTATACAGCATACCTAGGCGCTGTTATAATCACAGCCGCAGGGGAGAGAGAAGCAGGCGCTAGCTCGGGTGCAGGCCTGCATCGGCCTTCTGGGGAAGGGCCGTCGTGCCGCCCCTTGCACTCACTTCTGGCTTCCCTGCGCGGAGCGCGGCCAGCCAATCTTCATATGGAGGCGCCAGATGTCGGCCCATGGGAACGATCGCGACCATCTCAGCCCCTACGAGATAGCCATCTTGCAGTTCGACGAAGCCTGTAAGCACCTGG
Source organism: Anaerolineae bacterium (assembly GCA_013178015.1). Lineage (NCBI taxonomy): Bacteria > Bacillati > Chloroflexota > Anaerolineae > Anaerolineae bacterium. The sequence goes on along the minus strand of JABLXR010000010.1, from coordinate 16,066 downwards.
ACCTGCAGGAAGGCGTGGTCGAGATGATGCGCTACTGCAAGCGCGAGCTCACGGTGAACTTCCCAGTGATGATGGACAGCGGCAAGGTGCGCATCTACACCGGGTATCGGGTTCATCACTCGACCGTGCGTGGGCCGACCAAGGGAGGCATCCGCTACCACCCCAGCGTCAGCCTGGATGAGGTGCGGGCCCTGGCCATGTGGATGACCTGGAAGTGCGCGGTGACCAACATCCCCTACGGCGGGGCCAAGGGCGGGGTAGTAGTGGACCCCCGAGAACTCTCGATGCGGGAGCTGGAGCGGCTGACCCGCCGGTACGCTACCGAGATCAGCGTGCTCATGGGCCCGGATTCGGACATCCCTGCGCCTGACGTGAACACCAACCCTCAGATCATGGCCTGGATGATGGACACCTACTCCATGCACCAGGGCTACACCATCCCGGCGGTGGTCACCGGCAAGCCCGAGTTGGTCGGCGGATCGGCAGGGCGACCCAGTGCCACTGGCCGCAGCGTCCATTACTGCATCCTGCGCTCTCTGGCGCGCAAGGGCAAGCGACCGCAGGGAACCCGAGTGGTGGTACAGGGCTTCGGGAACGTGGGCTCCTGGGCCGCCCGACTGCTGAGCGAGGATGGATGCACGGTAGTGGGCATCTCCGACAGCCGGGGGGCCATCTACAATGACAGCGGCCTGGACCCGCGGTCGGTCCTGGAACACAAGTCCCGGACGGGAAGCGTGGCCGACTACCCCGAGGCAGAGAACGTGGACGAAGAGCAGTTCATGGGCCTGCCCTGCGACGTGCTCGTGCCGGCAGCTCTGGAGATGGCCATCAAGAGCGAGCAGGCGCGGCAGATCCAGGCCACCCTGATCGTCGAGGGGGCCAACGGCCCCACCACTCCCGGCGCCGATGACATCCTCAATGACCGGGGCGTGACCATAGTGCCCGACATCCTGGCCAACAGCGGGGGCGTGGTAGTGTCGTACTTCGAGTGGGTGCAGGACATTCAGCGGCTGTTCTGGACCGAGGGCGAGATCGAGCGCCGGCTGGAGGGCCTGTTGGACCGGGCGTTCGACGAGGTGGTGGCCGTGGCGGAGGAGAAGAAGGTGCCCATGCGCACGGCTGCCATGATGTGCGCCATTCGCCGGGTGCACGATGCCACCCTGGTGCGGGGGATCTACCCCTAGGAGGTTACAGGTTAGAGGGAACAGGGGGTAGGGGCTGGCGGCGGGCACGCCGGAGAGGCGGCATTGATATGATAAGGGCAAGGGGGAGGGTGGAGAGCCACCCTCCCCTCGCTCAAGTCAGGCTCGTGGCGGCCGAAGCCGTCTCGGGCCGGTCGTGGTGTCTGCCCTACGGCGTGGTGCTGCCGCAGTACATGCCGTTGTTGTAGTTGTCGAGGTAGGTCGCCAGGCTGTTGGCCTTGGCCACATCCGCCTTGCTGGCCGAGATAGCCTTGGTGCCGTCGAAGTTGTACTTGTCCAAGAGGGTCTCGGCCTCAAGCGCCGCCGCCAGAACTTCCGGCGTCACGCACGCACCGGCGCCTAGGTTGAGCTCGGCGGCCAGCCGGTAGCCAGCGTCGGCCGGCTCAATGCCCGGCGGCGTGCGCCCCTGCAAGAGGGCCAGGGCCTCCTCGGAGGTGGTCGCCCGGTTGGTTGCCCGGGTCGGCCAGCAAGTCGTCCACTAGGACCCATCCCGCCTCTCTACCGCCGTTGGCGCGAGCCACGTCGGCGCGGTTGTCGGGAGCGCACATGTTCCGTTGAGCCCAGTAGGCGGCCGGGCGCGGACCGCCCCCGCCGTCGGAGGCGCGAGCCGCATCGGGGATAGCCAGGGTGGCCGGAGCCGAAGCGCTGGGAGTCGATTGCGGCAGCACGGGCGCCAGCGCTAGCGACCGACGGGGAGATGCGGTGGGTGCTGGCCCTCGCGAGAGCCCGCCTGAGGCCTGGAGGCCCAGGGCGAGGAGCAGGGCGAGGACGACCAGCGCAGGAGCGGCGCGACCGATGGGACCAGTCGCCATCCCCTCGTCTCCTCGGAAAGCCGAGGGGCCCGGTCACCCGGGCCCCTGGTGGTGGGTTGCTCTACGCTACAGCTGCTGTGCCCTAGTGGGACGGCTCGCCGGTGCAGAGCTTGGAGTTGTTGTAAGCATCGATGATCCCATAGAGGTAGAGGGCTGTGTTACGCTTGGTGAGCAGGTCCTTCTTCACCTGTGGCCCAAGGTAGCTGCCCGTACCGTTGAACTTGATACTAGAGAGCAGCGCATCCGCCGCGGTGAGTACTTCCTCGAAGGTGCGCGTTTCGCCGGGGAACATGGTTGTCAGGTCCATGGGCACGCAGGCGCCCGCGTCCTGGTTCAAGCGCGCGGCCAGCAGAGCCTTCGCCAGGGTGTAGGCAGCGTCGCTCGCCATGTTCTTGCCGGAGGTGTCGCGGCTATCGAGGATGTACACGCCTACCTGGCAGGTTTCGACCGTCCACGATCCCAGCGTCTGTGGCAGCAGGTCGTTTAGCAGGAAGACGCCAGCGCCGTCAATGGGACCGAGGTAGTCATTGAGCTTGTCGGCGGTGGCTGCCTGGTTGCCGCCGGTGCAGCGGTTCCAGTTCTTCCAGTAGCCCGGAGTGCGCGGGGCGCCACCGGGGTAACGGTTGTTGACATCGTAGGTCACCGTGGTGCCGCTGGACTGAGCGGTGAAATCGAAGCACTGGATCTCACCGGTGGGGTTGGTCTCACCTGGCGGTCCGGCGTAGGTCAGCACGTTGCCGCCGTTGACGCTGATCTCGAAGGTGTAGCCGGCGGGCACCGGATACTCGCAGATGGTGTAGACGTCGCCGGGCACCAGGGCGGTGGCGAATGCCAGAGCGGAGCCCTGGTTCAGAGTGCTCACCGTAGAGAGCAGCGTCGTGCCGGAGTAGAGGGCGAACCGGATGTCCTTGGTCGGGTCGGCCGGGGCGCCGTTCGTGGTCTTGTAGATGTCCACGAAGCTGGCGTCGCAGGTGTAGGTGGTCTCTGCGTCGTCCTTGTCCTGCTCCTCGCCGTCCGAGTAGACGTAGGCCCAGTTGGTGATGGTCTCTGCTATCTGGGTGTAGACGCCGTCCACGAAGTAGTCGGCCCTGTCGGTGGAGCAGGTGTGGCTGTAGTCCTTGGTAGACTCCCATGGACCTGCACCCGCGGTCAGATCATCGTTCAGCCCGATCTCCGTGTCCGTCACCGTTGCCGTCCCGTTCACCACATTCTTGGTGAAGGAGACCGGGTAGGTGGCGACGAAGTCGATGCGGTTGAACGTGCCGGTGGCCTTGTTGAGCGTGGCAGTGCGGCCGCTCGGAGCGGCGGTGTAGGCGCAGGTAGCGCTAGCGCCAGGTGCGACCGTTACGCTCGTGGCCCCACCACCGCAGTCCACCGTGGCGAGGGTGCCGTCGTTGAGCTTGTCGACCAGGGACACGGTGATGTTACCAGGCGAACCCGCCGGGTTGGCAACGTAGATCGTGCCACTGACGGCGAAGTCCTCCTCGACGAAGGTCTCGCTCACCGTCACCGTCCAGGTCCACGGCAGCTCGTCCCCGGGGAAGCCACCCTGGCTCTCCGGGTCAACCGTCTTCTCGACGTCCCAGATGTGCCTCTCGTCGTAACTGGCAGCCGCGTCCTTGGTGATCACCGGGGCGTAGCAGGTCAGCGTCACGCTCTCGCTATCGCTGTCGCCGGTGGTCTCGTTGATGGAGGCGGTGTTGGGATAGTCTTGAGACCATATCCCGTCTCCGGCGTAGTCATCGGGATCGTCGGAGCAGTCCTGGGTCAGCCTGTATTCAGCAGTGCCGCTGGCCGAGAAGGAGCCCAGATCACCAGCTAGGGTGTCGGTGACGCTGATCTCCTCCGGCTCCGATCCCTCACTCAGGATAGGCTCACCGAAGGCGTAGTCCGCCGTGGCTGTCGTGCCGCCAACATCGGCCGTGTTGCTGGTGATGGTTGCCGTGTTGGTGCCGTTTGACGGTCCCGCAAGCGAGACGCTGTACGTACATTCGGTGCTCGCCCCGGCTGCCAAGGTGTAGGTCGGACAGCTAACGGTGGCGGCCGTCCCCCCTGCTGAATCGGCAACGCTGAAGCTAACCGGGGAGGGGGCGGGGTTGGTCACGTAGATCTTGCCCTCTACTACGTAGGGGCCGAAGGTCTCATTCTTGGTGAGCGTGACGGTGTAGTCGAAGTTGGCACTGCCACCGATGAAGGCGCTCGCCGAAGCCGGCGTCACGTCTTTGGTCAAGGTCCAGTCGATGGTCTTGTACCAGGTGGCGTTGGCTGTCTTAGAGGCAATCAGCTCGTAGTCGTAGCAGAAGGAGATATGGCTGATAGCGTTGTTCCCCGGCGGCATGAGGCCGCTATCGCCGAACGACTCGGTGTTGGGGTCACCAGCGGAGTCATAGATGTAGAGGTTGTGGCCATCCCTGCCATTCTTCACGAAGACGGCGTCAATACCGAAAGTCGAACTCCAGTCGAAGCCGAGCTCCGTCCCATTTAGCACCGTCACTGATCCCAGCGGCGTCGAGAGAGTGTCCGGGATCGTGGGGTCTACAGAGATGGGGTTCGGGTCGAACTTGAGCTCAAACCAGATAGAACCCGGCGAATACTGATCGGCGAGCTGCTGACAGGTGAAGTTGCCTGTGTCCTCGATGTGAATCGGGGTGACCGAAGCCCCGAATACAGGTATCGCCAACAGCAAGGACGCGACTAGCACCAGTACCATTGGTACTGCGAGGAACTTCATTCTACGGTTCACCATTGTCTCCCTTCCAACTCCACTTCTTTTGCTACTGCTACAGGCATGCGTTTGGTCCCGAAGTGACGGGCGATGGTGACTGAGGCCAGGGTGCTCTCATGCGAGGCACGCTTGGCCCGCCAGCGCAGCCCGCTTAGTGCGTCTACGCTCTCTCCCTTCTGCGGTACGCGCCGACATCTCGACGCGTGACAGGGCGCACGGCCCCCTCTGCTATGAGCGAAGGACAAGGGGTGCTCGTCGCGGCTCCTACCGCCTGTCAACCCTGCCTGTCCGTGGATCGGTCTTGGACAGGCGGCAACAGGCAACGCCGCCTGGCCAAGCGTTAGCATGAGGGGTCACGGCATTCGTGACTGCCACTGATTCTAGTGAAGGGTGGAACGAGCGTCAATCGCTCTGTGCTGCACCGCTCCTTACAACATCCTTAACGGAAGCTTACAACTAGTGCGAATGGGTCCGCTGACGACCCGTTGCCAGTTAGGAGCCCCGTGCTCTGGGTGCAGGCGCCTAGCGGCGTGCGTCTGGCTTGTCCTGAGGCTGGAAGACGTAGCCGACGCCGCCGACGGAGATGATATAGCGAGGCTTAGCCGGGTCGGGCTCGATCTTGGCCCGCAAGCGGTGTACGTAGACATGCAGCGAGGCACGGGCGCTGGCGTAGCCGGGGCCCCAGCCACAGCGCAGCAGCTCCGCGTGCGATTGCACCCGACCGGCGGCCCGCATCAGACACTCGAGCAGGAGGAACTCCCGCGGCGTGAGGGAGACGGGAACGCCGTAGCGGGTCACCCGCCGACCGCGCAGATCCACACTGATGACGCCATCATCGTAGGTTTCCTGACGGTACATCCGGCTTCGGCGCAGCAGGGCCATGGCTCGGGCCAGGAGCTCGTCGACAGAGAAGGGCTTGGTGAGGTAGTCATCTGCCCCCGCCTGCAGAGCCTGCACCCGGTCCCGAACGTGGGTGAGCCCTGAGACGACCAGAATGGGGGCGTCGCACAGGGAGCGAATGTCGCCGCAGACGTCAATGCCGTGCCGCCCCGGGAGCACCAAATCCAGGATGATCAGGTCGGGCACCGACTCCGATATGCGACGCAACGCAGTCTCGCCGTCGCTGACTTGCTCGACCTGGTACTGCTCGTCAAGGGCGGACGCGAGCAGCTCCGCCATCTCCGGGTCGTCCTCCACCACCAGCAACTTCGCTGGCATCCGCCCCTCCGCCCTCACGGCAACAGCTAGCATGCGGAGGCTGCTGACTGCTACCCGACATGGCACTATCGTACCGGTTTGGGCCCGGCAGCACAAGGCCCTGGACGGGGTCCAGGGCGTCCTGCGGTTCGTCATCTTGCTTGCCGAACGTTTACCCCACCTCGCCCTCAGTGTATCCTGGGGGCCAGGACGGACGCGCTCCATCGGAGCCACATCGGTTCCGGCTATCGCGACATGGGAAAGGGGCCTGCTGCATGGAACACCAGGTGCTGGAGCTGGATCGAGACTGGGCCATGCGTCACTGCGAGGCCGGCCGAGGGGAGGCCGCCCGGTGGCATGAGTCTGGAGTGGAAGGCCCTGAGGCGTACCGGGCCGAGGTGCCGGGCGACGCTCACCTCGACCTGGCCCGGGCAGGGGTCATCCCCGAGCCCCTCTTGGGCCAGAACGTCGCCGACTTGGGCTGGATGGAGGAAAGGGACTGGTGGTACTCCACCTCCTTCACCCCCGAGGCGGACTTCCTGGGGGACCGGATGGAACTGGTCTTCCATGGCCTGGACACCTTCGCCGACGTCTGGCTCAACGGTACCCACCTGGGGCAGACCCGCAACGCCTTCGTTCCCCACTCTTTCGACGTCACCCACCTGGTGCGCGAGGGCGAGAACCTCCTGGTGGTGCGGCTGGACACCGGCCTACGGTGGGCCCGGGAGCAGGAGCGGGAGCGCTACCGCTGGCCCGGGGATGCCACCATGCCCGAGCGCATCTGGCTACGCCGGGCCCAGTTCACCGGCGGGTGGGACTGGGGGCCGCGCTTGCTCACGGTGGGAATCTGGCGGCCGGTGGAGCTTCACTCCTATCGGGGCCTGATCCTGCGCGACGTCTACCTGACGGCGCGGCTGCTGGAAGAGGGGCGGGCGGTGGTCCAGGCGCAGTACGAGATTGAGTCCCTCGCCGATGGCGACCTGCAGTCGATCGTCGAGCTAACGCTGGACGGGGAGAATGGGGCGGGCAAGCGGCTGGAGGTCACCCTCGCCCCGGGACCCAACCTCATCCGTGACCTGCTGGTGCTGGACTGGCCCCGCCTGTGGTGGCCCAACGGCATGGGCGAGCAGTACCTGTACGACGTCCGTTGCGACGTGTGCGTGGGTGGACAGACGCTGGATTCCACCGAGTTCAGCTTCGGCGTGCGGGAGGTTTCCCTGGTGCAGGAGGACCTAGGCGAGGATGAGGGGCAGAGCTTCACCTTTCTGGTGAATGGCGAGCCCGTCTTCTGCAAGGGGGCGAACTGGGTGCCGGCGGATTCGATCCCGGCCCGGGTCACGCCCGAGAAGTACTGGGCCCTGCTGGAGGACGCGGTAGAGGCCAACTTCAACATGCTGCGGGTCTGGGGTGGTGGCATCTACGAGGATGATGCCTGGTGGGATGCCTGCGACAACCTGGGCCTTCTAGTGTGGCAGGACTTCATGTTCGCCTGCTCCGCCATCCCAGATGACAACCCTGGTTTCGCCGCGCAGCTGGAGGAAGAGGCGGGCAAGGTGATCCGACGGCTGCGCAACCGGGCCTCCCTGGCGCTGTGGTGCGGCAACAACGAGAACCAGTGGCTGAGCCAGCGGTCGGCGCCTCATACCACGGGGTTCGGCCGTCCTACCTATCACGAGATGTTGCCCCGCCTCTGCGCCCAGCTGGACCCCACCCGTTTCTACTGGCCCTCGAGTCCGTGGGGCGGGCTGGACGCCAACTCGGAGCGCCTGGGCGACCGTCACGCCTGGGACATCGCCCTTAATGCTGACCTGGAAGTCCGGACGCGGTACAAGGCCTACACCGCCGACCGGGGTAAGTTCATCAGCGAGTATGGCTTCCTGGCCCCGCCGGTGGAAGCTTCTCTGCGCGAGTTTCTGCCCGCGGACGAGGTACGCCTGGGATCACCGTCCTGGCAGCTTCACGAGAACACCTTCGACCGGGGCGTGGTGCGCCACGTCATCCGGCGCTACTTCGGCCGGGATGCGGATGAGCTTCCCCTGGAGAGCTTCCTCCTCCTGGCGCAGGCCTACCAGGCGGAAGCCTATCGCTACACCCTGGGGCATTTCCGGCGGCGAGCGCCCTACTGCTCGGGCTCCCTGTTCTGGATGTACTCCGACTGCTGGGGCGCCACCTCCGGCTGGACCATCGTGGACTACTATCTCAACCGCAAGCCGGCGTACTACGCCGTGCGCCGAGCCTTCGCCCCGGTGGCGATCTCCCTCATAGAGGGAGATAACGGGCTGTCGCTATGGATGGTGAACGACCGGATGGAGTCGGTGCCGGGCGTCCTCGAATACGGGCGGGGCGACCTCAGCAATAGCGACCTGGAGGTGCTGCACAGCGGCAGGCTGACGGTGGAACCGGGGTCGTCCGAGCGGCTGGCGCACCTGGTCATACCGGAGCTGTCGGAGCAGGAGCGTCGGCGGCGGTTCTACTGGGCCCGGTTCACCCCGACGGAGGGCGAGCCCATCCAGGACGTGGCCTTTCTCACCGAGGAGTGGTTCCGCCTGGAATGGGGGAAGGGCGAACTCGCGTGGCAGGTGGAGGCTCTGGATGGGGACGACTTGGAGCCGGGTGAGGAGCGCTTCCGGCTGCTGCTCTCGGCTGAGCATCTGGTGTGGGGGCTCTGGCTAGTGCACGGCGCGGAGGTGTCGGTGAGCGACAACTACCTGACGCTATTGCCCGGCGCACCTTGCGAGATCATGGTTACGGGGCCCCGGGAGTCGGTGGAGGGGATGAGGTCGCTGTCGGTGAGCGGGCTGCTGGGCGGGGAGTAGCCGGCAGCGCCTAAGCTCGATGTGTGGCCAGAGCCGTTGCCCTGACTCGCACCTGAGGGTAATCTGGGGCGTCACAGACCACCACCATTCCGTGAGGAGCGCCCATGCGCATCGACGCTCACGCCCACGTCTGGATCGAGGACGGCCGCCGGAGGGCCACCGACCTGGACCGCCTGCTCGACGCCTGCGACCGGCTCGGGATAGACGAGGCCTGGGTCTCTTGCCCCGTCACCACGGGCATGGGTACGCCCGACGAAGTGCGCCGCCGCAACGACGCCGTGCTTGACGCCGTACGCCAGCACCCAGCCCGTCTACGTGGCTATTGCTTCGTCGTTGCCGGCTACTTCCGCGAGGCCCTGGCCGAGATTGACCGCTGCCTGGACCAGGGCATGATCGGGATCAAGCTCTACCACCAGTACCTCATCAACGATCCGGCAGTGTTCCCGGTGGTGGAGAAGGCCATCGAGGAGCGCATTCCCATCCTCTGCCACGCCGGTCACCCGATGGATGAGAGAGGACGCCGACAGCAGCCCAAGATCTCTGATGGCGTCCACTTCGCCGATCTGGCGGCACGCTATCCCGAGGCCCTTCTAATCATGGCCCACATCGGGGGCGGTGGCGACTACGAGTGGAGCCTGCAAGCCATCGTGGAGCACCCGAACATCTACGCCGACACCAGCGGCAGCGTCATTGACGAGGGCATGGTGGAGTACGCCGCCCGGCTTCTGGGGGTCGAGCGGCTCATCTTCGGCTGCGATGAGACCGAGGAGGGCGGGGTGGGCAAGGTTCTGGCCGCCGACCTGACCGAGGAAGCACGACAAGCCATCTTCTCCGGCAATGCCCGGCGCCTGCTGGGCAGGCGCCGATCACGGTAGGTCTCACTGCAGGAGCGGTCCATGCGAATAGATGTGCACTCTCACGTGCGAGTGAAAGACGGCCGCCTGGACGTGGATCACTGTCGCCGCCTGATTGAGGCCGCCGACCGCCTGGGCATCGAGCAGATGTGGTGTTCCCGGCCCATCGGCCAAGGCATGCCCGAGCCGGAGGCGATCCGGGAGGGCAACGACGCGGTGCTGGAGGCCATGCACCTCTACCCCGACCGCATCCAGGGGCAGTGCTTCGTCGTACCCGGCTGGTACCGGGAGTCGCTCCAGGAGATAGACCGCTGCCTGGACCAGGGCATGATCGGTATCAAGCTGTATAACCAGTACTTCATCAACGACCCCGCCGTCTTCCCGGTGATCGAGAAGGCCATCGAGGAGGGCATACCGGTGCTCGATCACGCCGGGCACCTCATGGACACCGCCACCCGCCGCCAGCAGCCCAAGATCTCCGATGGCGTCCACTTCGCTGACCTGGCCCGGCGCTACCCGGAGGCCATCCTCATAATGGGGCACATCGGCGGGGGCGGGGACTACGAGTGGAGCCTGCAGGCTCTGGCCGACGCTCCTACCGTCTATGCCGATACCAGCGGGAGCGTCATTGACGAAGGGATGATCGAGTACGCCGTGCGCCTGCTGGGCGCGCACCGGCTGTTGTTCGCCTGCGATGGGTCCGAGGAAGCGGGGGTGGGCAAGGTGCTGGGCGCGGAGATCACCGAGGAGCAACGGGAGGCCATCTTCTCCGGCAACGCGCTGGCCATACTGTCCCAGAGGAGAGCAAGATGATCATTGACGCCAATGCCTGGCTGGGGCACTGGCCGTTCCGCCAGCTACGCCACAACGACGTGCCCGGTCTGCTGCGCTTCATGGACGCCAACGGGATAGAGGCGGCGGTGGTGGCGAGCATCCACGGCATCTTCTACAAGAACTGCCACCGGGCCAACGAGGAGCTAGCGGAGCAGGTGGCTGGCCATCGAGACCGCCTCATCCCCTTCGCCACCCTCAACCCCAACTACCCCGGTTGGCAGCGCAACCTGCGCCTCTGCCACGAGGAGCTGGGCATGCGGGGGCTACGGCTGTACCCCGCCTATCACCAGTACGACCTGACCGATAGCGCCAGCCTGGAACTGATCGGGGCGGCCACCGAGCTGGGCTTTCCCATCGCCCTCCCCATGCGAGTGGTGGACGTGCGGCAGCGGCACTGGATGGACACGGAGCGCAACCTCACCGTGCCGGAGATCGAGGCGGTAGTCCAGGCTTGCCCCAGGACGAGCTTCGTCATCCTCAACGGGCTGGGGCTGGAGTCCTCGCTGGCTTTCGAGCCGGACCGGAACGGCAGCCGGCAGGTTATGGCCGACCTGTCGCGCATGACGGCGGTGCTGGCCAACAACCTGGGTGCCATGATCGCCAACTTCGGCCCCGGCAGTGTCGTCTTCGGCACGGGGATGCCCTTCAAGTACCCGCGGCCGGCCCTGCTCAAGCTAGAGATCCTGGAGGCTGACCAGGCCACCAAGGAGGCCATCAGCCACGGCAACATGGAGCGCCTGCTCAGCCTCTAGCGCCGATGGCCGGGCCGGCTCCGGCTCGAACACTGCCAGCGTCACCCGGGGCCGGAAGCGCGGCCGAGAGCTCACGACGCCATGGCACGCCCCAGGTGTCATCCCGGGTGCCGCATGCGCCAGCCCGGCTCGTCTCGAGGCGATGACAGCCGCCCGGTAGGAACGGACCACCGCGTCCGCCCTGGGCAGCACTCGCATGCCGGGGACAGGTGGTTGATGTGGCTATCGGTGGGTCCCCGCGCATCGCCCCCAGGCACCCTCTGTCATCCTGCGGCGCCGCTCCGCCGGCCTCAGGCGCCACCCAGTCACCGTCAGGCCCCGCCCTGTCACCCTGACCGCCGCGAAGCGCCCGGCCGACGTGTCCTGCCGGTGGGTGCCTCCGGCCGCCACCCGTTGGATGTGTTGAGCCGGAGTGGGTGCCCTATACTGGAAGCATGACTGTAGGGCGGAAGTAGGTTATGCGCGAGCCGAGTGGAGAGCAGTTGCGCACCAGGCGGGGGAGTGAGTGGCCCCGGCGGGAGCTGGCGCCTGAGTCCTTGCGCGTGGGCCACCCCCCAACGCCGGGAGAGCCCGGTCCTGCCGAGGCAGGCGAGGAGCGTCGAGGCAGCCTGCTGCAGGAGGTGCTCGAGACCATCCTCCTGGGGGTAGTGCTATTCGTGGCCATGCGGTCGGTGTTGCAGAGCACCAGGGTCATCAGCCGCAGCATGGTTCCCACCCTCCAGGAGGGCCAGTACCTGCTGGTCAACAAGCTGGCCTACCGGATCGGCGACGTCTCCCGGGGGGACATCGCCGTGTTTCGCTCCCCCCAGGATCCGGAGCTGATCCTTATCAAGAGGGTGATAGGCCTGCCGGGGGAGGAGATTCTCATCTCCGAAGGTGGGGTCTTCGTGAACGGTGAGCAGCTGGTCGAGCCTTACCTGGCTCCGGGATCGAGCGCCTCGGTCTGGGGGCCGGTGGTCTTGGGGCCGGACCAGTATCTCATGCTGGGCGACAATCGCAACAACAGCAACGACTCCCGCTTCTTCGGACCCGTCTCTCGCTCTGCCATTATCGGTAAGGCCTGGTTCTCCATCTGGCCCCCGGGCGGGGTGAACGATGGGATTCCCCAGGTGGTATCCCCGACGGCGGCTCCATCTGCCGGCGAAGGTGGGGGTTACGGCTGAGCGAGCTCCGTCGTGAGCCGGACAGGGACTGCCGGAGCGGCTCCCGCCCCCAGTGCGACGCGTGTCGCCTCCTGCCGAGGTGGACAACGGTCGGAAGGTGGCGTAGATTTGCGCCCATGCGGACCAGGTCTGCGGGCTAGGTGGCGTTACGCCTGTGATGGTCACCGCGAGGCCCTGGTCTCCCTCTTGCGTTGTCCTAGTTCCAGCTGCCGACGGTAGATAGCGGCCGGTCGAGCAGGGCGGCTCTCGCCGGAACCCAAGCTGTTGCCAGCTCATGGTTATCACCGTGCCGATCCGGTCATCGATGGGCCAGCACGCTCTGCGAGGTTCCGAACCCCGCAGCTCGCCCTAAGTGGAGCCTAGGTGGACATGATCTGGACTCCTTACGCCCTTCTGCACTTGACTGCGGCTGTGGTGAGTGCGCTGACGGCAAGCCTCGTGTGGCGGCGCCGGCAGGCCCCTGCGGCCCGGGCCATGTTGTATCTCGCCGTCGCTAGCTGCTACTGGTCAGCCACCAATGCACTGGAACTCCTGAGTCCTACTCTCGACGGGAAGACGTTTTGGGTTGGGCTGGAGTACCCGGGCATCGTGAGCGTGTCGGTGCTCTGGTTCCTGTTCGCCATGCGCTACACGGGCCGAGACCTCTGGCTCACCAGGCGCAAGCTCGGCCTGCTGGTGGTGATCCCCGCGGTCACTGTGGTGCTCGTTGCCACCAACAGCCGGCACGGCCTGATGCGCTACGACATCTCGTTGGACACCTCCGGGCCGTTCGCGGTGATCAGCAAGAGCTACGGCCCCTGGTTCTACGTGGCTGCCCTGTACTCGCATACTCTGGCGCTGGTGGGGACCGCCGTGCTGGCCGAGTCGCTCGTGCGCTCTCACTACATATACCGAATGCAGGGCGTCTCGCTCGTGGTGGCGGTACTCCTCCCGCTCGCCGCCAACCTGGCCTACATATTCGGCCATAGCCCCGTGCCTGGTATGGACCTGACCGCATCAGCCTTCGCCATCTCGGGTCTCATAGTGGTTCTCAGTATCCTGCGCTTCCAGACGCTGGACCTGGTGCCGGCGGCTCGAAGCCAGGTGGTGGACGGCATCGGTGACGGGGTGCTGGTACTGGACGAGCAGGGTCGCATAGTGGACCTCAACCCAGCCGGGGCCAGGCTTCTGCGCCTTCCGGCGGCGTCGGTGGTGGGCCGCAGCGGCGCCGACGTGACCGCCCAACAGCCCGCCCTGAGCGAGCGGCTCCGCTGCCTGGCCGAGTCTCGCTCGGAGGTCACCATCAACGCCGCCGATGGCGAAGCGCACTTCGACGTGATGATATCTGCCCTCAGAAGGCACTCGCGCATCTCGGGGTGGGTGGTGGTGCTCAGGGACGTGACCGCGCGTAGGCGCGCCGAGGCCGAGCGGGAAGTGTTAATTGGGGAGCTCCAGGAGGCCCTGAAGCGCATCCGCACCCTGCGAGGGCTCATCCCCATCTGTGCCTCCTGCAAGAAGGTGCGAGACGATCAGGGGTACTGGCAGCAGGTGGAGGAGTACGTTCGTGCTCACTCGGAGGCCAGCTTCACCCACGCCATCTGCCCCGACTGCATGAGACGCCTGTACCCGGAGATGAACGAGAACGAGTAGTGCCCCGCGCGGCCGGCGAGGCGACGGGCACGACTTCAGCCCAAGGCGTTCGGCAGACGCCCCGCCCATGGTGGCCCGGAGCACACCCAGCCGGAGGCGTGGCGTGCCGGCACCCGGCGCAGGGTCTCCACCCGCGACTTGGAGATGCCTCACTTCGTTCGGCATGACACTGCGGGTCTGGCATTGCCGGTGGGGGGCAAGCGATGGCGAAGCCGGAGATGCCTCACTTCGTTCGGCATGACACTGCAGGGGAGGCCGGTGTGACCGCTTTCTCCTGCCACTGTGAGCCCTCCCCCAGTCACCCTGGGCCCCAGGTAAGGGTCTCCACCCGCGACTTGGAGATGCCTCACTACGTTCGGCATGGCACCGCAGGCCTGGTATTGCCGGTGGGGGGCAAGTCATGGCGAAGCTGGAGATGCCTCACTACGTTCGGCATGGCACCGCAGGCCTGGTATTGCCGGTGGGGGGCAAGTCATGGCGAGGCTGGAGATGCCTCACTTCGTTCGGCATGACACTGCAGGCCTGGCATTGCCGGTGGGGGGCAAGTCATGGCGAAGCCGGAGATGCCTCACTTCGTTCGGCATGACACTGCGGGTCTGGTGTTGCCGGTGGGGGACAAGCGATGGCGAAGCTGGAGATGCCTCACTTCGTTCGGCATGACACTGCGGGTCTGGTGTTGCCGGTGGGGGACAAGCGATGGCGAAGCTGGAGATGCCTCACTTCGTTCGGCATGACACTGCGGCGGAGGCCCTCATGACAGGGGCCTCCTGTCGCCCCTCCGGTGTCTGTCTGCGTCATGAGCAGCGTTGGCGGCGAGTCACGACTTGGCCCCTTCTGTCATTCCGAGCGCCAGCCCTGGGGCGGCGGGCCGATTAGCTTGCTCCAGTCGTGTCACGACTTGGCTCCTTCTGTCATTCCGAGCGCCAGCGAGGAATCTCCCAGTCTGCAAGCCGAGACGCTTCACTCCGCTAGCACACCCGTCGCTCAACGTGACCCATGAGGCACGCACACTTCCTGCCATCCCCCCGGGGCTCGGGGCACCCCCGAGGCGCGTCCGACTGGATGGGGGTTGCCCTGGGGTGTATAATGTACCTCAGTTATCGGGTATGGAGGCTACGGCCGGCTCGGTAGCGCCCGCACGGGTCGCCTGTGCCGGCGTTGTGGTGCCTCCGGGTTGGCGGCATCGAGGCCGCGGACGGGCGACAGTGACCTGGCCGCGCGCCCTTCGCTTCCCCGTCTGAGCCCCAGGTGCGATATCCCATAGGGTCTGATCCAGGCCACTGTAAGAGGTGACGATGGGTACCATTCTGCTCGCGTTAGACCCCGATTCCGTCTCTGAGGAACAGCTGGAAGCCGTCAAGGCTCTCGCTCCCGACAAGCGTCTCATCTTGACCCGCGATCGGCGGGAGATCGAGGCGGTTCTGGATGAGGTGGAGATCGCTGCCGGCGGGCTGCCGCGAGAGCTGGTGGCGCTGGCGCCCAACCTGCGCTGGATGCAGCAGTGGGGCGCCGGGGCCGACTGGCTCATGCGCACGCCCGAGGCCAGGCAAAAGGACTTCATCCTGACCAACGCCTCCGGCGTGCACGCCATCCCCATCAGCGAGCACATCCTGGCCTTCATGTTCGCCTTTGCTCGGGGGCTGCATCATTCCATCCGAGCCCAGCAGAGGCACGACTGGAGCCGCTCCAAAGGCGCGGCCGCCTTTGAACTGGCCGGGAGCACCGTGATCCTCATCGGCGTGGGAGCAATCGGCGAACGCACGGCCGAGATGGCTGCGGCGCTGGGGATGAGGGTCCTGGGCGTCAGGCGCGATCCCACCGTCCCGGCCAAGGGGGTGGAGGCCATGTACGGGCCGGGAGAACTGCTGACCCTTCTGCCCCAGGGCGATTTTGTGGTGCTGACCTTGCCTCTCACGCACGAGACGAGGGGCATGATCGGCGAACGCGAGCTGAGGACCATGAAGAACTCGGCCATCATCATCAACACCGGCCGAGGGGGCACTATCCAGCAGGAGGCTCTTATCCGGGCGCTGCGGGAAGGCTGGATCGGTGGAGCAGGCTTGGACGTGACCGACCCCGAGC
>JABLXR010000009.1 GCA_013178015.1 Anaerolineae bacterium | reverse complement strand
AGGGGTCGCGGTAGTCGGGTACGGCAAGAGGAGGCGGATCGCTGGTTCGCACGTACATGACAAGCTGCTCGTCCGGCGCCACCTGCCCGGCGAGCTCACGAGCCGCCGGTAGACCGGCGCCGGCTCCCTCGTCGAGCCAGGAGGGAGCGTCGCCACGCGCCGCCACCCCAGGGAAGAGCCACTTCACCACCCTGACCACCCGCCGCCAAGGCGCCTCCGCCCGTTCCCAGAAGGCATCGGCCAAGTCCTCAGCCGCTATTGGCGGGAGGATCAATGCCACGGCCAACGCCAGCACCGCGACGGGAGCCGCCAGGGCAATGACCCGGGCCCCCAGGGCCGAATCATCGAGGGGACCATGGGGGCCGAGCTCGTCCCGCAGGCGCCACAGCCGGGTCTGTACCAGCAGGGACAGGGACAGTGGCACGAACGCCACCAGGTGGCGCCAGCCGCCCAGGCCGAAGAACGTGTTGGCCGCCAGCAATACGCCCACCGGCAGCACCGCCGCCATGGCCGCCCGCAAGCGCACTGCCGCCCACCCCATCCACAGGCTGGCCGTCCACATGGTCCAGCCGGCGGCCACTAGAGGGGCCAATGGGTCATCATTGGAGCCGCCCAGCCACACCACCGTCGCCCACCACTGCAACCGGCGTACACCCTGCATCAGACGCCCCAGTGCTTCGGCCGGGTGGGAGAACACCCCGCCTGCTGCCAGCAGCGACAGGGCCATGCCCGCCAGGAACGCCCCCAGCCACGCCCAGGCAGAAGTGCGCCGGGACCGCCCCAATGCGAGGCCCAGAATCCCGGCGATGCCGGTGACGGGCGCTAACAGCTCCATCCCCGGCACCCATCGGCTCTCAGCTAGGGCCAGAGGGAGCATCACGGCTAGCGCCACCACCGCCATGTCGCCCAGCCGTCCCTGCGCGTGAGCCAGAGCCTCCTCGGCCATGGCAATCAGGCCGCTGTTCCTATGCATGGCCCGCCTCGCGATCCGGGTGCCCTTTGCTCGGTGAGCCCCATGCGGCCGGCGCAGCCAGGCCCCATCGCTCGCTGCGTCGGAGGGCCGCCCGCCGCCGCTTCTCCCGACTGCTTAGGGCGACGAATTCGTATTCGCGGTCCAGCACCCAGTGTCGGACCGCCATGCGGCCCAGGACTGCGCTCAGCTCCTGGGCGCCTCGTTTGCCACCGAAGGATACGGCATCGAGCAGGAGAACCGACGGCCTTGATCCCAGGCGTCGAAGCAGCTCCACGCCCGCTGGCAAGCTCTCACACTCGCTGCTGGCCACGACCACCACCCCAGCTCCGCCCCCTAGCCCCCAACGCTCGGCGTGTAGGACCTGGGACAGAGGCCAGGCTCCCTTCGCCCTGATGGTGGCCAGCCCCCGCATGAGCTTCCAGTACTGCTCCTCTCCCTTGGCCGGGGGCAAGAACACCCGACCGCCGCCGTAGGCAAGCAGCCCCACTGCCTGCTCCCGCCCCAGGCCGCGAGCGACGATGGCCGTCGCCGCCAGCACGGCGTATTCCTCGGTGGACTCGTGATCCTGACCGGCCTGCGTGCGTGCCTCCATGTCGAGCACGACCCACAGGTCGCCGGCCGGCTCCAGATCGAAGTCCTTAACCATCAGGTCGCCCACCCGCAGGGTGGTGGGCCAGTGAATGTGGCGTGGTGGGTCGCCTGCCGTGTAGTGCCGCACCCCGGCAGCGGTCACCGTCTGCTCCACCGAGCGCACCATGTGACTGCGCTCTCCCGCCGACCTTCCCTTGTCCGGAGCCACCTCTGGCGCCCGACCCACAGGTGGGTACACCAGCAGGTCCACATGCGCGTTCGATCGGGCGGTAACCTGGTAGAGCCCAAAAGGATCACCGGTCGTCGCTTCCCAAGGCCCCAGACGGAATTGCCCCCGCTGCAGACAGAGTCCCCCTGCCTGCCAGCGCACCTCTGACTGCGGGCCCACGCCCAAGGCGGTGCTCACCGAGTAGCCGGGCAGGTCGGAGTTGTCGCGCAGCTCGAGCCAGGGCATGGGGAACACAGAGGTATTGACCAGGCGGAAGTCTTCGACCAACCGGTCGCCCACTCGAATGAGGGAGCTACCGTACCGACGCCCCAATCGCACTCCGCGGCTCAAAGAACGGGTCCACAGATAAGAAACCAGCTGAACGCACCCAAAGGAAACTAGCAAAACGAACCAGATACGCGAGGGCACAAACAATGCCAGCAGAGCAAGGAGCACCAGCAACGCCCCCAGCAGCCGAGCCGAAGCACTCGCTCTGGGTCTCGAGTCGAATCTCAGGGTAGACAGATGTGCGTCTGTGGTCGGGTCCGCCGGCCTCGGTGAAAACACTTCCTCACCCGTTACCTGACAGTGCTGCAGGTAAGTCTATCAGAGGCCGGTGCCAAACAACCAGAAATGGGCCCCACGACTCGGGCCGGCGCTCGCCTACGCGACGGCAGCGATGACCCGCCGCCGCCATCCCCCTTCCAGGAGTGGGCTCACAGATACGGTGATCCGGCTGCGGGGCCACTCCGGCGCATCAGGCTCTCACCGACAGCGAGGCCTGCAAAGCCTGCGCCGCTCCCGACAGCCCCAGGGCCGTCCAGCCGGTGGTCTCCATAGCACTGAAACCTCGGTCGTAGTCCGCCCCCAGCCCACAGTTCCAGGCGGCAAAGCTGCCGGTTCCCGTCTGGGTGGCGGCTATGCCGCGTGACGCCGAAACGAGGCTCGGCCACAGCTCCTCTCGGCTTGCCGGCACTGCCCACCCAGCCAACGCTAGGCCCTCCGCCAAGACACCCAGTGCCGGCAGAGACATGAGGGAGGCATTCCAGCGCTGAATCACACCGATGTAGCCCAGCAGAGGTCGAAGCCAGCCCCCGGAGGCGTCGGCCAGATGTAGTTCGGCCAGAAACGCCAGGGCCATGCCCAACTGATGCGTCTCGCCCGCAGTCTGCGAGAAGTCCAGGTAGCGAGCTTGCGGCTCTCGGTCCCGCCACCGGGTCAGGAGGGCCGAGCTTGTGCTGTCGTAGGTGAAGTAGAACCGGCCCTCGGGGTCGGGCTGCATGTAGAGCATCTCCGCCAGCAGCTGGGCAGCCTGCCGAGCTCGCTCGTGCCAGGAGAAGCGAAGCGCCACCCTTCCCCCCCACGCCGTGGTGAACGCCTCCACCAGACCGTGTCCCTGGCCCGGATCCATGTCGAAGAAGCCGCCGCTCCGGTGCTGATAGGAAAGCAGCCTCTCGATGGCCTCCCGGGACAGCAGGTCGGCCCGCCCCGCACGGGAAGCCGCCAACAGCAGGCAGGCGGAGCGCACGAAGCTGCGCTGCCTCTGCCGCTCCGGCTCATCCAGCAGATGGAACTCGCCTGGGCTGACCATCCACCGACGCACGGCGTAGTCCAGCAACCGCGCCGAGGTCTGGAAGTCCCCTTGTGTGACAGACGCCAACACCCCAGCGTAGCCATCGCCGAGCGCGGGAGACGGTTGGGCTCGTTCCGCCTCAGCCAGAAGAGCCGACTCCGCCCAACTGGTGGCCCGGCGTGCCGCCTGGGCACACCAGCAGCCCAACATCCCGACCTCGGCTGCCGCTACTGCCACTACAGCGCTCCCACGAAGTCTTCCGGGTCGTCAAGGAAGTGGCAGAACTCTACGTACACCGCCGCCGACCAGCCATAGTCCCGGATGGGAGCAACGCCCGTGTTTCGCTTGCGCGACAGCGCAGCGGGGGAGCGCCGACCTTCCGGGTCGTAATACTCGAAGATGCAGCCCTCCTGATCATACCAGCGCGCCACTTCGGCGACGGTCCGCTCCGCCAGCGCCAAAGCCTCGTCGCGGCACCCGTAGTGGAGGAGACCCTCGACGACCAGGTAGTTCAGGTTCAGCCAGGTCGGGCCTCGCCACATATCGTCGTCGTAGCTGGGGTGGTCGGCTGCCACACTGGGCACAGGGAGGGCGCGCCAGAAGCGGCCTGGGTCACAGAGCGATTCCACCAGCCTTCTCGCCCGCTCGGGGGTCGGCACGCGCGCGTAAAGGGGAGTGAAGGAGGCCACCGAGGGCACATCCACCCACTCCCCGTCGAGGCGGTCGAGATACAGCCCGAGGTCGTCACTCCACAGCTTTGCTTCCATCAGGCGCCGGTGGCTTTCTCGCAGGCTGAGCCAGGCGAAGGCGTCTTCTCCCCGCCCCAGGATGGCGGCGAAACGGGCCATGGTGGCGCACTCGGCCGATAGCATGGCGTTGAAGTCCACCGCCGCCTGATTGCCGGGACGGTCGAACCGAGGGGAGTTGTCCATGCCCGACTCCCCGCAGTGGCAGAGCTCGGACTCAAGGTCCTTGCGCCACTCCAGTAGCCCGTCCCGGTCGGCATCCCGGTGCTCGAGGTCCCAGCCCAAGTAGGCAGAGAGGCGGGGGTAAGCCCACTGCAGAAACTCACGATCCTCACGGACGCGGTAGGCCTTCCAGCAAGCCCAGGCCAGTACCGGCGGCTGGGTGATAGTCGAACGCTGCTCATCGCCCGGCCCCATGACGTGGGGGATGAAGCCGTCCTCTCGCTGCCGGCTGAGCACAGCCGCCAGAGCTTCCTGAGCCAGCATTCCGGAGAGCCGCCTGAGCCCAAGAGAGTGGAAAGCCGAGTCCCACAGCCACATATGCCGGTGGGGCCAGCGATCGGGCGTTGTCCAGCGCACATTGAGGTCGTCCTGGGCCGAATAAGTGTTGCACTTGAGGACCGAACAAGCCTTGAGGTAAGCCCGGCGCTCGGCATCATCTCCCCAGGCAGGAGGTGTCAGTACGCGCAGGAACGCCAGCCGAGCCTCTGCCACTTCCTCTGGCGAGGCCCAGAGACCGCGCCCCGCTCGGCGCGCGGCATCATCGGCATCCAGACCGAAAGCGCAGGCGAAGCGATCGTCCTCCAGACGCACGGAGACCGCCCCCGGCGGGTCGTCAAGGAAGGACCTGGCTGCGGCCACGGGGGATAGCGCCGGACTGGGACCCCGGCCCACCAGAGTGAACTCATCCAGGAAGGCGCAAGTCAGGAACGGCTTCTCCTCGGTCTCCCGAAACAGCACCAGAGCGTCGCCCGTCACCACAGACCGCCGCCGGTCCAGGACCGCAGGGCTTTCCGGCCAGTAGAGTGCGCAGGGAGGCTGGACGTGGAAATGCACCCCAATTCGGTCTGGCAGCAACGACCCCACGAAGGGTCGGTAGTAGTCGGTTCGACCGTCGACACCCGAGAAGGCAAACAGCCCGTCCCGCGCCCAGACGCTCGGGAGGATGATCGTGCTCACGGCAGCTCCTCTGGTGTTAGTGCCATGCTGCCCCTTATCGAGGGGTCAGCGCGGGGGGTACCTGAGTGTACGCGCCGCGGCCCTCCGGGGTCAACCGCCGTTCTTGCCCTTCCTGGGGGCCATGCGGCCGTTACGGCCAAGCCAGAGCGCCTGGGAGCATGGGCGCGGCGCCCGCCATGCGGCCGCGCCCGCCGGCCCATGGCGGTTGCTCACTGTCCTACGCTACGTCAACCGCAGCCCGAAGCGCCGCAGCACTCCGTCGAGGCGGCAGGTGAGCTCCAGCAGTCCTTCCTCTGACGACGACTCCCCCCGAATGGTAAGGAGCGGCTCCGTGATGGAGGGCCGCACTAACACCCACTGCCCCTCCCACTCCAGCGTCAAACCAGCCGGCTGACGCTGAGCTCCCGCATCGGGGAAGGCCTCCACCAGGGCCTCCAGCACCCGGTCAACCGCTCCAACGAAGGGGAGACGCAGTTCCGTCAAGGTGTAGCCTCGAGGCAGGTCAGCGGCCAGCCGACTCAGTGGCCCCTCCCGCGCCACCAGCCGGCAGATCCTCATCGCGGCATAGAGCCCATCGTCTCCCCCCAGCTCGGCAAAGAAGTAGTGCCCGCTGATCTCGCCGCCGAAAGCGGCGCCGTGTTCCAGCAGCTGGGCCCGAATCAGAGCGTGGCCAGGGTAGGACCACACCACTCGCGCTCCCCGCGCTTCCAGGGCGGCTGCTAGCCGGCGTGAGGCGCGCACGTCTAGAATCACGGGCGCTCCCGGAGACCTGCCCGAGGACTCCAGGGCGAGCAACGCTGCCGCGACGTCGCCGGGCACGACGGAGCCGGCCTCGTCCACGAAGACCACCCGGTCGCCATCTCCATCGAAGGCTACGCCGAGCTGAGCGCCGGCCTTCGCCACCTCGGCTGCTAGCTGGGCCAGCGCCCCATCCACCGTGGGATCGGCGCCCCGGGCAGGGAAGCCACCATCTGGACCACCGTTGATCTCCACCACTTGGTGACCGGCCTGGCGCAGGGCAGCGGCAGCTACGCCGCAAAGGCAGCCGTTGCCTGGGTCCACCACCACCCGCAAAGCATCCCCCTCTCCGGACAGGCCCACCACCGCCTGGCAGTAGCGGTCCAGCCACGGAGCGAGAGGCGCCACCGGCGGCGGCCCTGATCGCACCACCGGCCGGTCCAGCAGGGCCATCGCGCGCGCCTCCAGATCGCGGAGGTCGCTCTCAGAGGGCGGCCGGCCCTGGCGACCGAGGATCTTCAGCCCGTTGTAGACAGGAGGGTTGTGAGACGCCGTCACAACCAGGGTGAGGTCAGCGCCCAACTCCCGGGCCACGAAGTAAGCGATCGGGGTGGCCGCTGGGTGCAGGACAGTCGCCCAAGGACAGGACAGACCCTCCCACACGGCTTCCAGGAGGGCAGGCGTGCTAGCCCGCAGGTCGCCCGCCAGCACCACGATAGAACCCTGTGGATACTGCCCGGCGAAAGCCGCCCCGATACCCCGGAAGAGCCGCTCGTTGACAACCTCGGGATATGGGCCGCGCACGTCGCACGGCTTGAAGGCGCTAGTGAGACCCATAATGTCCGTTGCCGGCCAGGCCGTCGCACCGCGCTAGTGTGGAGGCTCCGTCGGCAGCCGTCAAACAGGACCGCTCACAGGGACCGAGCCGGGGAGGGTAGCTCCCCGGCTCGGTCCTTCGGCCCCGTTGGTAAACCTGCGGGCGAGCTAACGGCCCATGGCCTCGGCAGTATAGCCGGTGACGAACACGTAGAACGATTCTGCCTCCTCGAAGTGCTCGGGGAAGTAGCCCTCGAACTCGGTCTTCTCCCCTGGCCTCAGAGGGACATCCAGCTCGATCCAGTCCAGCGTGGCGTTGATCACCTTGCCTTGGGCATCGTAGAGGGTGGAATAGACGGCCAAGCCCATGAATTCCAGGTCTGTCTGATTGACGACAACGCCGCGAATGTAGAACACGCTCCCTTCGATGGACGTCTCCGCTTCGGTCACCGTGAGCTCCACGTCCGGCGAAGGCTCGTCGGTGATCCAGAGGAGGATCTCATAGTCGGTGATGCTCTCCACATCCACGTCCCCAAGGTCGGAAGCCCACACTGGAATCCAGAAGCTGCTCTTCTCACCCGGTGGGATGACCGGTCGGTCGAGGTAGTAGGTGAAATCGCCCTCGACCTGGTTGCCGTCAGCGTCGTACAGCCGAGCCTCGACGAGGATGAGCGTGTCGAGAGTCTGGTCAGAGACGTTGACCGCCTCGCCCACCACGCTGATGTCGCCGTTCTCGGTGATCCAGCCGGCATGGCTGGTGATCTCGAGGATGCCGTCACCCGGAATGAGCCCCTCGGCCTCCTTCTGGCCCGTCGCACCCGCTTCCACTGGGTATCCGGTGACGAACACGTAGAACGATTCGGCTGTCTCGAAGTGATCCATGAAGTAGCCCTCGAAGTCCATCGTCTCGCCCGGCAGCAGCGGCTGCTCAGGCGTGATGAAGTCGAGGGTGGCGTTCACCACCTTCCCGGCGGCGTCGTACAGAGTGCTGTAGACGCTCAGCGATCCGATGCTGAGGTCGGTCTGGTTCTCCACTTCTCCTCGGATGTAGAAATAGCCGCCTTCCTCCACCGCCTCGGCGCTCTTCACCACCAATTCGACGTCAGGCGAAGGCTCGTCGGTCACCCAGAGGGTGAGCTCGTAGTCGCCCACTGCCTGGGGATCAACGCCGCCCAACTCGTCCTCCAGAATAAGCACCCAGAAGCTGCTCTTGTCCCCAGGGGCGATGACCGGACGGTCCAGGTAGGCACCAAAATCTCCCTCGATCAGGTTGCCTTCCAGATCCCACAGCGCAGCCTCGATGGACACCACTGTGTCTATGGTGATATCGGAGACGTTGAGCACCTCGCCGACGATGGAGATGTCGCCCTCGTCGTCCACCCAGGCGGTGTGGCTAAGGAACTCGAAGACGTTCTTCGCCTGCGCCTGCCCCTCAGCCGCCGGTCGCTTGACGCCGCCACTGGCACCCAGGCCGGTCGCAGCAGGGCTGGTGGCAGTAACCCCCGGAGAGGCAGCCGGCTCGGCTGTCGGCGTCGCCGTTGCCGGAACGGCGGTGGCTGTGGGTGGTACCGGGGCATCCGTGGCCGGCACGGGAGTATCGGTAGGTGGAACCGGGGTGTCCGTGGCCGGCACCCGAGTATCGGTAGGCGGCACCGGTGTGGCGGTCGGGGGCAACGAAGTCGCCGTCGGCTCTCCCCCCAAGCTGAAGTTGAACCCGCACCCCAAGAGCAGTAGACCCAGGACTACAACTAGCGCCACGACACGCTTGCTACGCATACGCCGACTCCTCGGTAGGTTTGGAGCATACCCTTGCCCCTGCGACCGGCAGGTGCCCTGGGGCAACTGCCCGTGGATACACGCTCTCCGGCCGGGCCGGTTGCGCCGTAAGTTTCGGCAACCGGCTCCGGATTCTTTAGCTCCGCTCCGCCAGGTGCCCGGCAGCCACGACTCCCGCGGCTACGGGCAAAGGCCGGGTGGTAACCACTGGTACTCCCGTGCCGGCCACCGAGTCCACCACTACCTCATGCATGCGCACCGGCGCCCGCAGCCTGGCCTTCCGGAGCTCCGCCAATGCCGGAATCAGACGGTCCTTGGGGATCGCAGTCAAGGTGCGGACCGGGACGACGGGTAACGTTCCGCCCTCCACCCCGACCGTCGTAGTGAGCACTCGCCTGGGATCCGCCACCTCGGCCCGGCCGTAGGCCACACCGCGCCGGCAGGCACTTCCGTGCACCTCCACACTGTCCTGTAGAACACGCACCTGCAGCGGACAGCCACGAGGACAGCTGGTGCAGATGATCTCGCGGGTTGCGGGTGCAACGCCCTGGCCCCCGTCAGACTGCGAACCGGAGGATCCACTCACCCCTCGCTCACCTCCACCAAGACGTCATCCTCTGGGCGCAGAGCCCTAGCCGCCCGCGGGCTCAGACGCACTCCTATCATCTCCCCCGGCCGGGCATAGTCAAGCCGCTTTCGGATCAGAGTCTCGCCGTTGGCCGACACCGTCACGCGGCAGGTAGCCTCGATGGGCCGGCGCACCCGTATAGCCAGTTCCGGCCGGCTCCGGACCGGAAGACGTAGCCTCTGGGGCACGACCGACCGCACCCCCCTTCCGGCCACAACCCGCGACCATGACCGCGGCTCGGGCCCCTCCAGTACGTACCGGGCCGCCTCCCTCCCGGCTAGCTCCCCCGCCATAGTGACGTCGTCCGCCAGATCATGCACCTGCACTACGTTGCCAGCGGCGAACAGCCCCGGGACCGTGGTCTGCATCCCGTCGTCCACCAGGGGCCCGCCCGTGACCGGGTCCAGCTCCGCCCCCAGCATGCGCGTCAGCTCATTCTCCGGTATGAGGCCCACAGAGAGGAGCAGGGTGTCGGCCGGCACCAGCACTCCCGTCTCCGGGCGGGGACAGAGGGCCTCGTCTACCTGGCACACTGTCACCCCGGTGAGGCGCCTGTCGCCGTGAATCTCGGTCACGGTGTGGCCCAGGTAGAGGGGCACGTCGTAGTCCTGGAGGCACTGGACGTAGTTCCTTCGCAGGCCCGACAGGTAGGGCATCAGCTCGTACACGCCCACCACCTCGGCCCCCTCCCACGTCAGCCTCCGGGCCATGATCATGCCAATGTCGCCGGACCCCAGAATGGCAAAGCGCTTGCCGGGCAGGTAGCCGTCAATGTTGACCAGCCTCTGGGCGGTTCCGGCCGTCATCACCCCGGCAGGGCGCGTGCCGGGGATGGCGATGGCCCCCCGCGTCCGCTCCCGGCAGCCCATGGCGAGCACGACGGCGCGCGCCCTGATCCGCACCAGCCCCACCGCCGGCCCGCTCACCCAGAGGGTGAAGCCTTCATCCGGGTGATCGTCGGTTCCGCGCCGGGCCTGCACCACCATGGCCTCGGTGAGACAGCGCACGCCATCCAGTTGGTCGAGCCAGCGGTAGGCGTACTCCGGCCCGGTCAGTTCCTCGCCATACAGCTTGAGGCCAAAGCCGGGGTGGATGCACTGCAGTAGCACCCCGCCCATCTCGCGGCTGCGCTCGACGATGGTGGTGCTGGCCCCGGAGGCCTGCGCCGCCGAGGCGGCGGCCAGCCCGGCCGGGCCCGAGCCCACGACCACCACATCGCAAGCCTCCTTCCTCACCCGCACCTTCCCCGGCACGCGCCCGTAGTGCCCATCAGCACCTCCGAACCGGTCCCGCTCTTGGTGACCTCGCAGGGGGCGATGCCGAGCTCTCGGGCAAGGATCTCCACCACGTAGGGCAGATCAAACCCACCCTGACACCGTCCCGCCCCTACCCGCACCCGCTTCTTGATGGCGTCCAGCGTCCGGGCGGGAATGGGCGATCTGATGGCCGCCACGATCTCCCCCTCGCTCACTTCCTCACAGCGGCAGACGATGCGTCCGAACGCCGGATCTCGGGCCACCAATTCGGCCCTGACCTCCGGCGGCATCCCGGCCAGCCGAGGCGGCGGCTCGCGGATGGGGTCGAAGCTCGGGTCGGGCCTCAGCTTGAGGCCGGCCTCGCCCAGCAGAGCCACGGCCCGGCGGGCGATGGCCGGCGCCGCCGTAAGCCCGGGTGATTCGATCCCCGCTAGGGTGATCAAGCCCTGCGGTGATCGTTCGCCGCGGATGATGAAGTCGCGGGCACCGGCGGGCCGCGAGCCGGCAAAGACGGCGATGCACTGCCGCAGATCCAGCGAGGGCACCATCCGCACCACCTGGCGCTCCACCTCCGCCAGCCCCTCGCCGCTGACCGCCGGGTGCTCGAGCTCGTGAGTGGGCAACGAGGTGGGCCCCAACAGCACGTTGCCGTCCACCGTAGGGGTCACCAGGATGCCCTTGGTCACCGGGGTGGGGATGGGGAAGAGGACGTGTCGGACCAGAGGTTTGCCCCCGGATCGCTCCCCGTCGAGGCCACTGGAGCAGACCGACCGATCTAGCACGAAGTAGTCCCCCCGGCGCGGGTGTATGGTCAGGTCGGTGATGCCCACCATCCGCATCACCCGGTCAGCATGGGCGCCGGCGGCATTTACCAGGAAACGGCAGCCGAAGTCGCCGCGGGTGGTGCGCACCCCGGCGACCCCATCCTGCTCCACGATGATGCCCGTGACCTCCGCTTCCAGCAGCACCTCGGCCCCATTGGCCACCGCGTTCTCGGCTGCCGCGATGGTGAGCAGCATAGGGTTGACGATGCCAGCGCTGGGGGACAGCAGCGCGGCCACAGCCTCTTCGGACAACGCTGGCTCCGCCTCCCGCAGTCTGGGCCCGCGCAGTATCTCTAGGCCGCGCTCTCCGTTGCGCTCACCCCTGGCCCGGAGCGCGCTCAGCACTCGCACCTCCCTCTCCCGGAAGGCCACAGTCAGAGCGCCCACCGGCATGAAAGGCACCCCCAGTTCTCGGCAGAGCTGAGGCATGAGGCGGTTGCCCTCAAGACACAGGCGGGCCTTATTGCTGCCCGGCTTGGGCGAGAGGCAAGCATGCACGATCCCGGAGTTCGCCTTGCTGGCCCCGCTGCATACGTCGGACCCCTTCTCCAGGACCAATACCCGGGCCCCGTAGCGGGTTAGCTCCCGGGCACAGAGGGCCCCGACAACGCCCGCGCCCACCACTATGACATCGTATCGCTTCACGTCCGTAAGGGCTTCCCAGTTCAATGAGTGGGCCTCAGCCCGCTACCATCTTCGGGGCTGAGGCCACAGTCACTCGACAGTCGCGCTTGCGCGGCTGTATCAGGCCATGATTTGAAGCCGCTGCCAGGTCACCGCCATCTCCGGTTGTTCGCCGGCGAAGTACCGGGCCATGTCTTTGGCAATGGCCTCTACCAGGCGGCCCCGAGACTCCTCGCTGGCCCCGGCCATATGCGGGGTGAGGAACACATTGGGCAGGTCCCGCAGCGGGCTATCGGCCGGTAGAGGCTCCTGGCCGAACACATCTAGGACAGCGCGTATGCGCCCCGTCTTCAGCTCCTCGATGAGAGCCTCCTCATCCAAGACCCAGGCGCGAGCGTTGTTGACTATGAGGGCCCCATCCTTCATGGAGCGGAAGTGCTCCGCCCGCAGCATCTTCTCCGTCTCCGGAGTCGTGGGGGCGTGAACCGAGACGATGTCGGCAGTAGACATCAGTTCCTCCAGCCCCACTTTCCTCGCCCCTAGCTGGGCCGCCCCCTCCTCGCTCAGGTAGGGATCGTAGACCACTAGATCGCAGTCCCATGGGCCGAGCAGCCGCATCACCTTGCGCCCCACCATACTGGCGGCGATGATCCCCACCCTCTTGAAGTAGAGCTCGTGCCCCCAGCCGTCCTCGGGTCGGCGCCAACCCCGCTCCACTTTCATGCGGTGCTCGTACTTGTACAGGTCGCGCTGTGCGCTCAACATGGCCCACAGCGTATACTCCGCCACTGAGTCGGCTATCACGGGGGCGGCGCTGAGCACCACGATGCCGCGGTCATAGCCCTCCTTGGGCATGAGATGCTTCACGCTGCCGGCTGCGTGTCCCACAATGCGCAGTGAGTGGGCGGCCTGTAGTAACTCTGGGCTGAAGGCAGGAGACCCCCACGAGGTCACCACCGCCTCCGCTCCGGGCAGAAGCTCGGCCAACTGCTCGGCGTTCAGGTTCTCATCGGTCTCGTTCCAGATCACCTGTCCGAGGCTCTCCAGGATAGAGCGCGCCCGCTCGGAGAGGATGTCGGCCGAGAGGGGACGGGGTGGCAGGTACAGGATCTTGCGCCTGGTCATGGTGCCGCCTAGAGGCAACTGGCGAGGATATCGTCCGCCAGCGCCATCGTCTTAGCCGCGTCCGCGAAGCCGCATTCGGTCTCGATGCCCTCCTTGACGCAGTCGATGAAGTGGCGGCTTTCGCCGAAGAACCCGTACACGTGGTGCCTTTCCTGGCTCTCCGCCGCTTCCTCGGCCCCGATAGTGAGTGTCTCCTTGCCGGCGCGGTACACCACCGCCTGGCCACCCGGGTCTGGGTTGACGAAGGCTCCGAACCCGGGCGCGTGCAGTTCGAAGGTGTGCACGCGGCCGCCCGAGTCCCAGTTGGTGAGCAGGACGCCCGTGCCCCCGTCCTCGAAGTCCATCACCGCCAGCCATCGGTTCAGCCTGGGGGAACCGCTGGCCCCCACGTCTGAGGCCACCGCCCGCACGTCTCCCCCCATCCAGCGCAAAGCGTCTACCGCGTGGATGGCATCGCAGTGCAGGCAGTCGATGACACCGTTGTAGTACAGCGCTTCCGGCTGCGCCTTGTAGAAGGTCGACACCGCCAGGTTCAGCGCTCCCGCTTCTCGCTGCATATCCCGCACCCGGGTCATCAAGGGGATGAAACGCCGGTTGAACCCGACCAGAGTGGTGCAGCCCTTCTGGGCCGCCCAGTTGGCCAGCTCCATGGTCTGAAACGTGGTGACAGCCGGCGGCTTCTCCACGAACACATGCTTGCCCTGCTGCAGGCAGTAGACCGTGATGTCGAACAGGTGATGTGGTGGCATGAGCACATATACCGCGTCCGGGTTCTCCTTCTCGATCATCTCCCGGTAGTCCGTGTAAGTGCGGCGAATGCCGAACCGGCGGCTCGTCTCTTCCAGCTTCTGCGGTACCAGGTCACACAGGGCCGCCATATCCACATCATCCATCTCGGCTAGCGATGGATAGTGGACCGAGTTCGCCATGCTGCCAGCACCGATAAGGGCTACTTTCACTTTCTCCATCTGACGGCCTCCTCAGTGGCCCCGTTTCGTCATCGAATCCCGCACCTGGGCCATATCACCCTGTGCAGGTCATGCTTCCCAGGCGGGGTGCTCGCGGTGGTTCGGGCCTGAGCGCGCATGCTAGCATAGGGACCGGAGGGCGGCAAAGGGCATTTGCCGATCGCCCCACCCCATCATATACTGCCGCGACAGATGACCCGAGTCAGATAGGTGGCAGTAGCTGGGCCAATGCGACGACGAGCGCGCGCGACGACTGCAGTCCGGAGTCTCGCCTTTGGGAGCCTTCCCAAAGGCTTTTTCGTGCCACCCGCGCTCCGCATGGGGATGAGGCTAGGAGGGAACCATGGCGAACCCGCTCACCGGTAGAGACGTCATCGAGATCCCGGATCTGACCAGGGAGGACGTCCACCTGATCGTGGCCACGGCCCGCGACTTCGAGGAACGCCTCCAGCGCGAACGGGTGATCCCTCTGCTCGAGCAGTACATCCTGGCCACGCTGTTCTACGAGCCCAGCACCCGCACCCGGCTTTCCTTCGAGGCAGCCATGCACCGGCTGGGCGGCCGGGTCATTAGCGTGGCCGAAGTGACCAGCAGCTCCGTGTCCAAGGGCGAGTCCATCGATGACACCGTCCGGACCATCGAGCAGTACGCCGACGTGATCGTCATGCGGCACCCCGAGGCCGGAGCCGCTCACGTGGCCGCGGCCGCCATCGGCATCCCCCTGATAAACGCCGGGGATGGAAGCCGCAATCACCCCACCCAGGCCCTTCTCGACCTGTACACTATAGAGAAGGAGAGGGGTTCGGTGGACGGCCAGACCATCGCCCTCGTGGGGGACCTGAAGTACGGCCGCACCACTCACTCCCTGGCAGAGGCGCTGGTGCATTACCAAGTGCAGCTGCTCCTGGTGTCGCCCGCCGAGCTGCGTATGCCCGAGCGCGTGCTGCAGCAACTGCAGCGGGCAGGGGTGGAATACCGGGAAACGGAGGATATCGAGGAGGCCGTGCGCCAGGCCGACGTGCTCTACCTCACCCGCATCCAGCGCGAGCGCTTCCCTTCGCCAGCGGACTACGACCGGTTCCAGGGCGTATTCCACGTGGACCCGGCGCTCGCCGCTCGCTCCCCCCGCAATGCCACCGTCATGCATCCCCTCCCCCGAGTGGATGAGATCTCGCACCAGGTAGATGCCTTGCCACAGGCGGCCTACTTCCGCCAGGCCCGCAACGGAGTGTACGTGCGCATGGCCCTCCTGGCCCTCGTCCTCGGCGCAGTCTGAGGTGGCGCCGTGAGCTACTTTGGACGAGTTAGAGAGCGGGCTGAGAGGCTCGACTCCTGGGTCTGCGTGGGGCTCGACCCGGTGCGAGAGAGGCTCCCCTCGCTCCTGAGGGACCACGACGACGGTATGTTTCGGTTCCTGAGCGACATCGTCGCGGCCACCAGCGATGTCGCCTGCTGCTTCAAGCCCAACCTCGCCTTCTACTTGGCTGAGGGTGCAGACGGGGTTCGCAGCCTGGAGAGACTGCGCCACGTCATCCCGGAAGAAGTGCCGGTCATCCTGGATGCCAAGGTGGGCGACATAGGGACTACCGCCGCCGCATACGCACGCGCGGCCTTCGAGGTCTGGGGTTTTGACGCACTGACCGTCTCCCCCTACGTGGGCGACGATGCCGTGCTGCCCCTCGCTGCCTATGCCGACAAGGGCGTATACGTTGTGGCCCGGACCTCCAACCCGGGGGCTGCCCGCCTCCAGGATCACTACGCCCTGTGGATGAAAGTGGTGGAGGCGGCCACAGACTGGAACGAGAACGCGAACATAGGATTGGTGGTGGGCGCCACTCGCTCCCACCAACTTCGTGCCGTTCGCCGGGCCTCCGCCGACCTGCCCTTCTTGGTGCCCGGGATAGGCACCCAGGGTGGCGACCTCGGGGCGGCCTTGCAGTGGGGACCAACCGCCGCCGGCGACCCGCCAGTCATCAACGCCTCTCGTAGCATCATCTTCGCCTCGCAGGGGCCCGACTACGCTTCCGCCGCCCGAGAAGCCGCCATGCGCTTGCGGGACGAAATCCGCACCCTTCGTCGGGGGAGGCCTGGGTGAACGACTCTCTCCGTCGCCTGGTTGACGGGCTGCATTGCCTGGGCGCCATCCAGTTCGGTCAGTTCCAGCTCAAGTCGGGCCTCATGTCGCCCATCTACGTGGACTTGCGGCTGGTGCCCTCTTCTCCTGCCCTGCTTAGGCAGGTGGCACACGCCCTGGCCGAGGTGGCCGGCGCTCTCCAGTTCGACCGTATCGCCGCCATCCCGCTCGGAGGCCTGCCCATCGGCACGGCCCTTGGCCTGGAGATGGGCCGCCCTCTCATCTATCCCCGCCCGCAGGCGAAGGAGCACGGTGCCAGGCGCACTGTGGAGGGCATCTACCAGGCCGGCGAGCGGGCCCTCGTAGTGGATGATCTGATCTCCACCGGTGGGGCGAAGCTGGACGCCATACGCCAGCTCGAGGGCGAGGGACTGCGCGTGCACGACGTCCTGGTGCTAATTGACCGCCAGCAAGGAGGGCGCGAAGAGCTGGCGGCAGCGGGCTACACCCTGCACTCGCTCTTCACGCTCCGGGAGATGGTGGGGGTCCTGGAGGTCTCGGGGCGCATCAGCGCCGAGCAGGCAGCCACCGTGCGCGATTACCTGGCGAGGGGCGGGTGATCTCACCGGAGCAGGTGGACCTATCCACCGAGATCTGCGGGGTGCGGCTGGCCAACCCGACCATCCTCGCCTCCGGCGTACTGGGGCTGAGCGGCGACGTGCTGGCCCGAGTGGCCCGCTCCGGTGCCGGTGCCGTGGTGACCAAGTCCTGTAGCCTCAAGCCACGGGTGGGGCACCCCAACCCGGTGGTGGTGGACTATGGGGCCGGGGTGCTCAACGCGGTGGGGCTGGCCAACCCAGGGGTGGAGGCTATGGTGGCGGAGATACGGCGGGCGCGAGAGATGCTGGCCCCCGCCGGTGTCCCCATCATCGCCAGCATCTTCGCCAACTCCATCTACGATTTCGGCACCACGGCCCGGTACATCTCAGAGGCTGAGCCCGACTTGATCGAGGCCAACATCTCCTGCCCCAACGTGGAGGAAGAGTTCGGCCAGATCTTCTCCTCCACCCCGTATGTGGCTGGCCAGGTCACCCGTCGGGTCAAGAGCTCCACCAGGATACCAGTCATCGTCAAGCTATCCCCCAACGTACCCAGCATCGCGGACGTAGCCCGGGCCGTCGTCGCTGCCGGCGCGGACGCCATTAGCGCCATCAACACCGTTGGCCCCGGCATGTTGGTAGACGTGGAGACGGCCACGCCGGTGCTGTCCAACCGGGTGGGCGGGATGAGCGGCCCGGCCATCCGACCTCTGGCCATCCGCTGCGTGTACGACATCTGCGCTGCTGTGTCCGTTCCGGTGATCGGCATAGGAGGCGTCAGCGACGGGCGCGACGCGGCGGAGATGATCAGCGTGGGCGCCTGCGCTGTCGGCGTGGGCACGGCGGTGTACCGGCGGGGGATCGAGGTATTCGGGCTGATCACGGAGGAGCTCAGGCAGCTGATGGCCCGCATCGGCCTGGGTAGCCTGGCCGATCTCCGGGGACGGGCCCTCCCCGAGGGTGCCCCGGGAAAGGGAGGGCGCCGCGCCCGATGATCCCCCAGATCGCGCATATCACCCGGGTGATCCAGGAAAACCGCACCGTCCGGACGTTCGAGCTCGACACATCGCTGGAGGCCGAACCGGGGCAGTTCCTCATGCTCTGGCTCCCGGGCGAGGCGGAGAAGCCCATCAGCATCATGGATCCGGACCCGCTGACGGTCACAGTCTCTCGCGTGGGCCCTTTCTCCTCCGCCCTGCATCGTAAGCAGGTGGGTGACCCCGTGGGATGGCGAGGTCCCTTCGGCCGCCCCTTCACCGTCCAGGGAAGCCACCTCCTGCTAGTGGCCGGCGGCTACGGTGCCGCGCCCCTGCACTTTCTAGCTCGGCGCGCCTGCGAAGCCGGCATCGCCACCACGCTTGCCATCGGCGCCCGTACCGCCGAGGGGCTGGTCCTGGTGGAGCGCTTCCGCCAGATCGGGTGCGCCACCGTACTGGCTACCGAACGAGGTGACGCAGGGCACCAGGGGTTGGTCACTGAAGCCGTGGTGAACGACTTGACTCGCTACGACCGGGTGTGCGCCTGCGGGCCGGAGCCTATGCTCTACGCCGTCGCTCGGATGTGCTGGGAGGCGGGAGTACCGGCGCAGGTCAGCCTGGAGCGATACATGAAGTGTGGCTTCGGCATCTGCGGCCAGTGCGCCATGGGCGACAAGCTCGTGTGTAGGGACGGCCCTGTGTTCGATATAGAAGAACTGAGGGACAACGAGGATTTCGCCCGCTTCACTCGGAACGCCACCGGGAGGAGAGTGCCGCTGTGAGCACCGGTCTGCGCCTTTTGCGCGGTGGGCTGGTGGCGACGCCCGAGGGCGTGATGCCCGGCGACATCCTGGTGCAGGGCGAGTGGATCGTGGCCGTCGGGCCGGATCTGGAGGCGAGTGGAGCCACGGTCGTTCACTGCGGGGGGCTGGTGGCTCTGCCCGGCGCGGTGGATGCCCACGTCCACCTCCGCGAGCCCGGTGCCGAGCACAAAGAGGACTTCACCACCGGCACTCGCGCCGCCCTGGCCGGGGGCTACACCACTGTCCTGGACATGCCCAACTCACCCGTCCCTACTTCCTCTCTCTCCGCCTTCGCCGCCAAGGCCGACCTGGCCCGCGCCAAAGCCTGCTGCGACTTCGGGCTCTTCTTCGGGGCCACGCCCGCTAACATGGGTGAGGCGACCGAGGTCGCTGGAGCCGTGGGCCTGAAGCTGTACATGGGTTCGTCTACGGGCGACCTCCTGGTGGCCGATCTGGCCCACCAGTACCGCCATTTCGCGAGCTACCCCCGGGATCGAATCCTGGCAGTGCACGCCGAAGACGAGGAGGCCGTGCGTACCTTCAGCGAAGAGGAGCGGCGCCCGCCCATCTGCGCCGAACTGGCTGTGGCTCGCGCCATCGCCCTGGCCCGGCGCACGGGCCGCCGCCTGCACGTCTGTCACGTGAGTACGGCGGCCGAGCTCGATGCCATACGCCTGGCCCGCGCCCAGGGCTTGGCGGTGACGTGCGAGGTCACCCCCCATCACCTCTTCCTCAACCGGACCGACGAAGCTCGGCTGGGACCGCTCGCGCTCATGAACCCTCCGCTCCGTTCTCCGGAGGACCAGGAGGCACTGTGGGAGCGGCTGGATGAGGTGGACATAGTGGCCAGCGACCATGCTCCCCACACCCTGGAAGAAAAGTCTGGCTCCCTTCCACCGGCCGGGGTGCCCGGCCTGGAGACTACCCTGCCACTGCTGCTGGATGCTGTTGCGGGGGGCCGACTGTCCCTCCCTCACCTGGTGCGGCTGACCGCCGCCCGGCCCGCCGCCTTGTACCGGCTGCCTCACAAGGGCCGGCTGGCTCCCGGATACCACGCCGACATCGCCCTGATCGAGCTCCAGTCTGAAACGGCCCTGGGCACAGATCTCAAGACGAAGTGTGGCTGGTCCCCATTCCAGGGCCGGCGGGTGCGAGGACGCATAGTTCGCGTCATCCTTCGCGGCGAAGACGCGATGGTTGAGGGAGAGCTCCTGGCCGACCCCGGCCGAGGCCGGCTGGTCACTCCGCGGCCTTCGTGAGCGGCGACCTGACCATGGCGCTGGGCACCCTCGTCAGCATCTTCGTGGCCGCCTTCACCCAGGGAGTGACCGGCTTTGGCTTCGGAATGGTCGCCATGGCCCTGCTGCCCTTCTTCACCCACGCGCGCGACGCCTCCATCCTCATCGGCATGTTCAGCCTGGTGACCACCAGCTTCGTCCTGTTCAGCGTCAGACGCCACTTCCACTGGCGCGATCTGCTCCTGCCGGTGCTGGGCATGTTCGGCGGCATTCCGCTCGGGGTCTACGCCCTGGTGATCCTCGATGAGACCATCATCCGCCGTCTGGTGGGCGTGGCGATACTAGTGGCCTGTCTGCAGATGTTGGCGCCCAGGCTGCGCTCCGCCCGGCTCGCGTCCTGGCCCTGGGCCCTCGGGGCTGGCTTCGCCAGCGGCATCCTTGGTGGTGCGTTCGGCATCGGCGGCCCGCCGGTCATCGCCTATGCCTCCATCCAGAACTGGGAGAGCGCCCGCTACAAGGCCATGCTCTGCTCCTTTTTCGCCGCCTCCAACCTGTACCGGGTGATCATCATGCTGGGCGCCGGCCTCATCACCTCCAGCATCGCCACTCGCTTCGCCCTGGGCCTGCCCGTCCTGCTGCTGGGGGTCGTAGCAGGCATCAGGACCTACGGCCGCCTCTCGGTCGCCGCCTTCCGCCGAGTCGTCATCGGCACCCTGGCCGTACTTGCCTTGACGCTGCTGTTCCTGTAGGGCATACAGCGAAGCGGGGCATGGCATCACGCAGGGAGGATGGTATGAACAATGTGCTGGAGTCGTTCCGGCTGGACGGACGCGTCGCCTGCGTCACCGGAGCCGGTCAGGGGTTGGGGGAAGCCATGGCCATAGCTCTGGCCCAGGCCGGGGCCGACCTGGTCCTGGTCGACCTACGCCGGGACACGGCTCAGGCCGTGGCCCAGCGCATCCAGGACGAGGGCCGGCAGGCGCTGGTGGTCCAGGCGGACGTCTCCGATCCCGACCAGGTGCGCCGGGCCCGGGAGGCAGCCGAGGAGCGGTTCGGGCGGGTGGACATTCTGGTGAACAACGCCGGCATTAGCCGCCGCGCCCCCTCCATGGAGATGAACCCGGCCGACTGGCAGGCCGTGATCGGCGTGAACCTCACCGGCGTGTTCCTCTGCTGCCAGGCCTTCGCCCGGGGCATGGTTGAGCGCGGCTACGGCAGGATCATCAACACGGCTTCGATGTCGGCCCTGATCGTCAACCGCGACGTGCCCCAGGCACCCTACTACGCCTCCAAGGCAGGTGTCGTCATGCTCACCAAAGCCCTAGCCGCCGAGTGGGCCCCTCACGGCGTCACGGTCAACGCCATCGCCCCGGGCTACATGCGTACTCCCCTCAACGAGGGCTTTCTAGCCGATCCTGTCCGGGCGGCCCAATGGACAGACGCCACGCCAATGGGGCGCATCGGTGAGCCGACCGATCTGGCCGGCGCCGTGGTGTACCTGGCCTCGCCGGCCTCCGCCTTCGTCACTGGCCACACCTTGGTCGTGGATGGCGGCTTCACGCTGTGGTAGGTTGCCGCTGCCGCTGCCCGTGTGCTAGCATGGCGGCGGCTTCGGAGAGTCACTCGCCTGCGTCGGCGCCTTCAGGGGGTCTTATCCTTGCCTCTCGGTGAGTACGTACGCATAGCCCGCCAGCGAGGTTGGATCGTTGTGCTGACGGCGGTGTTGGGAGCCGTAAGTGCTCTCGTGTTCAGCCTCACCCAGCAGCCCGTCTACCAGTCTACCATTCGACTCAACGCCCTCGGCGCCCGGCCGGATATGGGCCTCTCCCAGACGGTCAAGAGCATGCTGCGCAACTACGCCGGGCAGATCCGGTCCCACGATACCGCCGTGGCTGCCCTCCGAGACATGCCCGAGCCTCTCGACCTCACGCCGGAAGCCCTTCTGGCCAAGGTGAACGTGCAGGCAGTCGAGTCCGACTTGCAGCTGGTCATCGAGGTAGAGGATCCGGACCCCGTCATCGCCAACATGATCTGCCAGCAGATGGCAGAGACTTTCATCTGGAACATCCAGGCATTCAACGATCGGCTGGATCAGCGCGATCGGGTGAACGTCTTTACGTCGGGCCCTGCCACTCCTGGTGTTAAAGTCCGCCCCCAGAAGAAGATCAACACGCTGGCTGGCGGCATCCTCGGGGGGGTGGCGGGACTGGCTTTGGTGGTGGTGCTCGAGTGGCTGGACACCGGCTACATCCGACGGCCCGAAGACGTCATCCGCGACACGGGCCTGCCCCTTCTTGGCCTTGTGCGCACCCAGGATCAGGGGTCGGTAGGCTTAGCCGAGCGGGCGCTCGGCCCGACGGCCGGCCTGTGGGCAGTGCCCCTCCTGGGCGGCATAGCCCTGGGGGCGCTGGTGACCAGCCTCGTCTATCTCGTCTTCTAGAGCGGGAAGGTCAGCCCATGGACAAGCCACGGTCGCCGGAACTGGTGATGCTGAATGCTCCCGCCTCTCCCCGCGCGGAGGCATTCCGGGTGCTGCGGGCCCGTCTCGACCGGGCGATGCCTAAGGGCTCCTCGGGCACGGTGCTGGTGACCTCACCCACGGAGGCCGAGAACAGGCATGCCGTGGCTGCCAACTTGGCCCTAGCTCTGGCCGAGACAGGAACCACCGTGGTTCTAGCCGACCTGGACCTGCACGCGCCGCGGCTGCACGACCTGCTCGACCTGCATGACGGACCGGGGGTGCTGCAGTGCCTCGAATCCGGAACGCCGGCCGAGACCTGCCTCCAGCCCGGCCCCCTTCCGTCGTTGTCGGTGATCGGCGCCGGAGGAGGAGCGGAGGTACCTGCCCGGCTTCTGGGGTCCCCGGCGATGTCGCGCCTGCTGGCCGAGCTTGGCTCGGGGCGAGCGGTGGTGCTGGCCGGCCCGCCGGCACTGCCGGCCGCGGACGCCAGTTTGCTCTCCGGGATGGTGGACGGCGTGATCTTGGTGACCACGGCCTACCGCACCCGCCGCTCTGCCGTTCGTGACGCGCTTGCGCGGCTTGAGGGTACAGGGGCCAACCTAATCGGGGCAGTCCTCGACGGCTTCAGCGGCCCGTAGCTTGACCTCGCCGGCCGAGCGCAGCGTTCGTCGGTCACCCACTGCTCAGTTCGCCGGCAAGAGCGTAGAGGGACGGCGCTCTTCTGAGTGCCCCCCGGGAGGCATAGCAGTGAAAGCCCTCATCCTCAGTGGTGGCCGTGGGACGCGACTGCGTCCCATTACCTATACCAGCGCCAAGCAGTTGGTGCCCGTTGGCAATCGCCCAGTGCTCTTCCGGGTCATAGACGCCGTCGTGGACGCTGGCATCACCGACCTGGGCATCGTGGTGGGCGACACGGCCCCAGAGATCCAAGCGGCAGTGGGCGATGGCTCCCGCTGGGGCGCCCGCGTCACCTACATCCACCAGAGCCAACCCCTGGGCCTGGCCCATGCCGTCAAGGTGGCAAGAGACTTCCTGGGCCAGTCGCGTTTCGTCATGTTCCTGGGCGACAACGTCATCCAGGGTGGCATCCGCGATCTCATCCGTCAGTTCTCGGAGAGCAACTGGAATGCCCAGGTAGTCCTAAAGCGGGTGCCTGACCCACGTCAGTTCGGCGTCGCTGAGCTGGCCGATGGCCGCATCGTGAGACTGGTGGAGAAGCCGCCCAACCCACCTAGTGACCTGGCCCTGATCGGCATCTACATGTTCGACCACAACATCCTGGACTCGGTGGAGAACATCAAGCCCTCCTGGCGGGGCGAGTTGGAGATCACCGATGCCATCCAAGATCTGATCGACCGCGGCCTGGCAGTGTACCCCCACGTGCATGAGGGATGGTGGATAGATACCGGCAAGATGGAGGACCTCCTTGACGCCAACCGCCTCATCCTGGACGACCTTGTCCCCTCCGTCCAGGGCTTCGTGGACAGCGACTCCCAACTGATCGGCAAGGTCGTGATCGAGCAGGGGGCAGAAATCATCAATAGCGTCATTCGGGGCCCAGCCATCATTGGGGAGGAGTCGCGCGTGATCAACTCCTACATTGGCCCCTTCACCAGCATCTACCATCACTGCGAAGTCCGCGACAGCGAGATTGAGCACAGCATCGTTATGGAGGGCTCCCGCATAGACGGAGTGAACCAGCGCATCGAGGATAGCGTCATCGGCCGCAACGTCGAGGTCACTCGCTCTCCGCTCAAGCCCAAGGCCTATAAGGTGACTCTGGGCGATAACAGCCGCGTGGGGCTGATCGGCAAGTGAGCGCCAGCAGGGTGGCGCGGACCTACCGGGTCCAGGTGGACCTCAGGCCCGAGTTGGAGGATTGGCGCGGTCGAGCCCTGCTGCCGGACGTCGCCGCCCTCGGCATCCAGGGCGTG
This sequence comes from Anaerolineae bacterium, assembly GCA_013178015.1. Taxonomy (NCBI): domain Bacteria; kingdom Bacillati; phylum Chloroflexota; class Anaerolineae; species Anaerolineae bacterium. Next base: position 77,139 of record JABLXR010000009.1, on the reverse strand, counting down.
GAGAGCATCCGGGTATCGGACCTGTACTTTCTGGCCGGCGACCTCGACCTCGCTGCTGCCGAGCGCGTCTCCGCCGAGCTGCTGTGCGATCCCGTCATCGCCGCCTGCTCCGTGATCCCTGCGGAAGAGACCACCGGCGAGCCCCGGGTTGGAGACGCCTGGCAGGTAGAGGTCTGCCTGCTGCCGGGCGTCACCGATGCTGAGGCCGAAAGCCTGCTCATGGCTGCCGCCCGCATCGGCATCTCGGGCCTGAGCCGTGCCGCTACTGCCACCCGCTATGCGATATCGGGGGCAATCACGGAACCCCAGGTCCGAGCCCTGGTAGAGCGTCTCCTCTGCAACCCGGTCATCCAGCGCTACGCCCTAGGATCCATCCTTCCCGACCTGGACCCGGCGACGCGGGGAGCGGGCGATCGGGTGCAGTCGGTGCCCCTTGCCGGGCTGGGGGACGACGAGCTCCTGGCCCTGAGCCGGGATCGAGTGCTGTTCCTCAGCCTAGAAGAGATGCACGCGATCCGGGACTACTTCGATGCTGAGGGCCGCGCTCCCACCGATGTCGAGCTAGAGACTCTGGCCCAGACCTGGTCCGAGCACTGCGGACACAAGACTTTCCGGGCCATCATAGACTACGAGGAGGTGACGGCAGAGGGGCGCAAGAGCGAGCGCATCGAGAGCCTGCTACAGACATACCTCGCCTCGGCCACGCGCAGGATTGCCAAGCCCTGGGTGCGGTCGGCCTTCATCGACAACGCTGGCATCGTGGACTTCGATCAGGATAACGAGGTCTCGTTCAAAGTCGAGACTCACAACCACCCCTCGGCCCTGGAGCCTTTCGGCGGAGCTAACACCGGCGTGGGCGGCGTGGTCCGCGACGTCATCGGGGTATCTGCCCGGCCCATCGCCAACACCGACGTTCTCTGCTTCGGGTATCAGGACCGGGCCTTCGAGGACCTGCCCGAAGGAGTCCTGCATCCTAGGCGCATCTTCAGCGGGGTAGTGGCCGGCATCGAGGACTACGGCAACAAGATGGGCATCCCCACCGTCAATGGCGCCATCCTGTTCGACGATGGCTATCTAGCCAACCCCCTGGTGTACTGCGGCTGCGTCGGCATCGCCCCCAAAGGGCTTCACCCTAGGCGGGTGGTGCCGGGTGACGCAGTCGTGATGATGGGGGGACGCATCGGCCGGGATGGGCTGCACGGCGCCACCTTCTCCTCCGCCGAGTTGGCTCACGACACGGGAGAGACAGTCGGGTCGGTGGTGCAGATCGGCAACCCGATCACCGAGAAGAAGATGCTCGAGGCCATCATGCAGGCCCGCGACCGGCGGCTTTACCACGCCATTACAGACTGCGGCGCCGGCGGTCTTTCCTCCGCTGTGGGGGAAATGGGCGAAGAGACGGGCGTGTCGGTGGAGCTAGCTCACGCCCCCCTCAAGTACCCGGGGCTGGACCCGTGGGAGATCTGGCTTTCCGAGGCTCAGGAGCGCATGGTCCTGGCTGTGCCCCCGGAGAACATCCCCGCCCTCGAGGCCATCTGCAGGCAACTGGACGTGGAGATGACCGTAATCGGCCACTTCACCGACGACCGGCGGCTGCGAGTTCATTATCGGGGTAAGGTAGTGGCGGACCTGGATATGGGCTTCCTCCACGATGGTCTGCCCCGTCGGCACCTGCGGGGCGTGTGGCAGCAGCCCATCGTCCGCGGCGATCCTCCCACCGCTCCCAGCGATCTGAATGGCGTGCTGCTGCAACTCCTGCGCTGCCCCAACATCGCCTCCAAAGAAGGGGCCATCCGTCGCTACGACCACGAGGTCCAGGCGGCCACCGTTCTGAAGCCCCTCGTGGGTGTGCTCGACGGGCCGTCCGACGCCACCGTGCTGCGCCCCACCTACGCCAGCGATTGCTGGAAGGGAATCGCCTTAGGCTGCGGCATCAACCCCCGTTACAGTGCCCTCGACCCGTACGCCATGGCGGTGTCGGTCATTGACGAGGCGATCCGGAACGTGGTGTGTGTGGGCGCTGACCCGGATCAGATCGCCCTCTTGGACAACTTCTGCTGGGGCAACCCTAACCTGCCCGACCGCCTCGGCGATCTCGTCCGGGCAGCCAAGGGCTGCTACGATGGTGCCCTGGCCTTTGGCGCCCCTTTCATCTCCGGCAAGGACAGCCTCAACAACGAGTACACCGACGGAACCACCGGCCGACGCATCTCCATACCCCCCACTTTGCTCATCTCCTCCCTTGGGATCGTGCCGGACGTGCGAAGGGCCGTCACCATGGACCTGAAGCAGCCCGGCAACCGCTTGTACCTCCTGGGCCGCACCCGCAATGAGCTGGGCGGCTCTCACTATGGTCTGGTGCTGGGCCAGGACTGGGGTGGGCCACCGCAGGCGGCTCCCCAGGGGCTGGAGTTGGCCCGTGCTCTACACCGCTGCCTGCGGATGGGGCTGGTCCGCTCCTGCCACGACTGTGCCGAGGGTGGTCTGGCGGTGGCGGCAGCTGAGATGTGCATTGCCGGAAACCTGGGCCTCGAGTTAGAATTGAAGGGTATAGCGTTGGACGATGACGTCAAGCGAACAGACCTCGCCCTCTTCGCCGAGAGCAACTCGCGCTACCTGGTAGAGGTGGCACCGGAGGCTTCCTTGGCCTTCGAGGCGCAGTTGGCAGACTTGCCCTTCGCTCTCGTAGGCACCGTGACTGCCCGCCCCTTCCTGACAGTCACAGGCCTGGCCGGGGAGCTTGCCCTGGAAGCCTCCGTCGCTGATCTTTTGCGTGCCTGGTCGGATCAGTCATATGTCAACCCAGCACCGATCGGCCCTTGAGCATGCCGTACGCCTCGCCCTGGCCGAGGACATCGGCCCGGGGGACTACACCAGCATCTGGACTCTGCCCGCGAGTAGCCGTTCGCGGGCCGTCTTTGTGGCCAAGGAAGAGGGAGTAGTCGCGGGCCTTGAGGCAGCCGAGATGGTCTTCGCCCTCACCGATCCTGACTGCCGCTGCGCTTTCTGGGTCAACGATGGCAACCGCGTTTCGGCGGGGCAGGAGTTCGGAGAGGTGGACGGGCCGACGCGGGCGGTGCTGGCCGCCGAGCGGACGGCACTGAATTTCCTCCAGCGCGCTTCCGGCATCGCCACGGCCACTCGCGCCTATGTGGATGCCGTCCGGGGCACGGGTGCCGTCATTCTGGACACGCGCAAGACGGCCCCTGGCTTGCGGCATCTAGACAAGGCGGCCGTGGTCGCCGGTGGCGGGCGGAACCATCGGTTCGGCCTCTTCGACATGGTACTGATCAAGGACAACCATATCGCCGCTGCCGGAGGGGTGACCGCGGCCGTGCAGGCAGTCAATGAGCACAATACCCTGGGACTGCCCGTCGAGGTGGAGGTCACCACTCTCGAGCAGTTGCAGGAGGCCCTGAGCCTCGGCGTGGATCGGATACTGCTGGACAACATGCCGGTGCCTATCATGGAACAGGCGGTGCGGCTGGCCGGTGGCCGCGTCCCGCTCGAGGCATCCGGCGGTGTGACTCTGGAAAGCGTGGCCGCGATCGCAGCCACCGGCGTGGATTTCATCTCGGTGGGCGCCTTGACTCATTCGGTGAAGGCGCTCGATATTAGCCTGGACATAGTGGAGAGCAGCCCATCTCCGTCCTGAGCCTAGAGCCGATGGTGGGCAGTGGACGACCGGCGAACAGGCTCGGGTGCCCTATGGCTACGTGGCAGAGTTGTTGACAAGAACTGCGCCGTTGGCCAGCGTCCTGACCACTGGACACCGTACACCGCACGTCATGGGAGCGCGTTGGCGCGCTGCGGCCGTGCTTCTGGCCGAGCCACTGAGTTACCGAGGAATAGACAGATGTCAGTGCACACAGTGCGTCCGCTAGACACACCGCGCGAATACCGCGCGCTGGACGTCGAGGAGGTGCGCGGCCGCGCCTGGACCGCCCGTCGAGCCCTGGGGCCCAGCGCGGTTGTGTTGGCGCACCACTATCAGACCGATGAGATAATGGAGTTCGCGGACTTCCGGGGCGACTCGCTGGAGCTCTCCCGCATTGCCGCCGGCCACGACGCCCCCTACATCGTATTCTGTGGGGTGGACTTCATGGCGGAGAGCGCCGCCATCCTCTGCAGCCCCGATCAGACAGTCATCCTGCCGGCTGGCGATGCCCCCTGTCCCATGGCGGGCATGGCCGACCTCGGAGGCCTTGAGTTCGCCTGGAATCGCCTTGAGGACATCTGGGGCAAGGGCAGCTTGGTCCCTCTGGTGTACCAGAACTCCAGCGCAGCTGTGAAGGCCTTCTGCGGCCGCAATGGAGGTGCCGTCTGCACCTCGTCCAACGCTCAGGCCGCCATCCGCTGGGGCCTAAGCGAAGGGCGCCGGGTGCTATTCGCCCCTGACCGATACCTGGCCACCAACTCAGGGCTGGCCCTAGGCTACTCTCAAGACCAGATCGCTATCTGGAACCGCTCCGACGACGTCTTGGAGGCAGAGGACCCCGACCGTGTCGTCCTGGTGGCCTGGGATGGTTATTGCAGCGTCCACCGTCGGTTCCAGGTGGAGGACGTGGAGCGGGTGAGAAGGGACCACCCGGGGGTGCAGGTGGTGGTGCACCCGGAATGCACCCCTGAAGTGGTGCAGGCATCGGACGCCGCCGGCTCCACCGCCTACATAGTGCGCTACGTGGAGGAGGCAGAGCCCGGTGCCGTCATCGCCGTGGGCACCGAGCTGCACCTTGTCCTCCGACTGGACAAAGAGCACCCCGACAGGACGGTGCTCCCCCTGCGACGGTCGGGCTGCGTGGCCATGGCCCGCACCGACATATACAACCTCTGCTTCTCGCTGGAACACCTGGCCGTCGGCGATCCGGTGAACGTGACTACGGTCCCACCCAACGTAGCTGCTGATGCCAGGCGAGCGCTGGAGCGGATGCTGGAGATGCGGTGAGCGCCCGTAGCGACCAACTCATCACCGACGTTCTCATAATCGGCAGCGGTATCGCCGGCGGTAGCGCCGCCCTGCGTTTGGCCGAGATGGGGGGAGCGAAGGTCACGATCGTTTCTGCCGCCAGCGACCCCCGTGAAGCCAACACTTACTACGCCCAGGGCGGCATCATAGGGCGCGGGCCGGCCGACTCCGCTGGGCTGCTGGCCGAGGACCTCTACCGGGCAGGCGCCGGCATCAACAATCCAGAAGCGGTGGAGCTCCTGATACACGAGGGCCCCCGACTGGTGGAGCAGTTCCTGCATCAGAAGCTGGGAGTGCCTTTCGACACCGGTCCCGACAACGGCCTGGAGTATCTTCGCGAGGCCGCCCATTCGACCGAGCGCATCCTCCACGTGGAGGACTCCACCGGCCGCGCCATCGAGGAGAAGCTCGTAGACGCCCTCTCCTCGCAGCCCAACATCACCCTCCTGTCCGAGCACACGGCGGTGGACCTGCTCACCCTGTCTCACCACTCGCTCAACCCTCTCCATGCCTACCAGCCGCTGACCTGTGTCGGCGCCTACGTGTTCGACCAGCGGCGGGGAGAGATCATCACCATCCTGGCTAAGAAGACCATCCTAGCCACTGGCGGCGTGGGCCAGATCTACCTTCACACCACCAATCCGCCCATCGCTCGGGGCGACGGCGTGGCGATGGCGGCTCGGGCTGGGGCTCGCATCCTCCATGCCCAGTTCATCCAGTTCCACCCTACTGCCTTCTACTACCAGGGCAAAGCCCAGTTCCTGGTCTCCGAGACGGTCCGAGGCGCCGGGGCTCGCCTGGTAAACCAGAAGGGCGAGGCCTTCATGGAGCGGTACGCTCCCGAGTGGAAGGACCTCGCCCCGCGCGACGTGGTGGCCCGCAGCATCCACTACGAGATGCTGGCCACCGGTGCCTCGCACGTGTACCTGGACCTCAGGTCGCACCTGTCGGCAGATCAGATCCGGGCCCGGTTTCCGTACATCTATGAGAATGCCCTCCAGTACGGCGTGGACATCACCCAAGAGCTCATACCGGTCGTCCCTGCCGCTCACTACTTCATCGGCGGCGTCTGGGTGGACTCGGAAGGCCGGAGCAGCATCCGCAACCTCTACGCCGCCGGCGAGGTCTCCTGCACCGGGGTGCATGGCGCCAACCGCCTTGGCAGCGCCTCGCTGCTCGAGGGGCTGGTCTGGGGGCATCGCGCTGCCGAAGATGCCCTGCGCAGCCTCGACGGCTTACCGGTACAGCCCGAAGACATACCCCCCTGGGAGGATCCTGGGCTGGTGGAACGGGTGGACCCGGCTCTCATCGCCCAAGACCTGACCACCATCAAGTACATCATGTGGAACTATGTGGGGTTGGTACGCAGCCAGAGGCGGCTGGAGCGGGCCATGGACGATCTGACCCAGCTCCGCTCCGAGATCAGCCGCTTCTACCGACGCGCCCGTCTGAGTGACAGCCTCATTGGGCTGCGCAACAGCGTCGAGACAGCGATCCTGGTGGCTTCCGCCGCCTGGGAAGACCGCCGCAGCGTCGGCGCCCATTACCGCGAGGACTGACCATGAAGCCTCGCGTGCTCATTCTGGTGGCCTCCGGCACCAATCGCGACCGCGATGCCGTCGTGGCCTGCCGTGAAGCCGGAGGGGAACCCGAGGTGGTGCACATCAATCAGCTTCGCCAGGGCGAGCGACGCCTGGGCGACTACCAGATGCTGCTGCTCCCGGGTGGCTTCTCTTACGGCGACGACCTGGGCGCCGGGCGTGTCCTAGCCACCGACCTGCTCTATTCCCTGGGAGGACGCGTGCTTGGGGCTGGGCTAAGCCAAGAGCTGGGCGAGGGCTTGAGCTCCTTCGCCCAGTCGGGCAGACCCATCTTGGGCATCTGCAACGGGTTCCAGGCTCTGGTGAAAGCCGGGCTGCTTCCAGGGCCGGCCGGACGACAACTCGCCACCCTGGCCACCAACGCCTCCAACCGATTCGAGTGCCGCTGGGTCTACCTCCGACCCAACCCGGCTAGTCCCTGCATCTTTACCCAGGGCCTCGAGGCATTGGTGTACTGCCCGGTCGCCCACGGGGAGGGACGTTTCATCCCTCTCGACGAGGAAGTGCGTCACCGGTTGCATCGGGAGGGTTTGGTCGCGCTCACCTACAGCAACGAGCGGGGCGAGCCGGTGGGCTACCCCGGTAACCCCAACGGCTCTGTGGATGGGATCGCCGGGATCTGCAACTCGCGGGGCAACGTATTCGGGCTCATGCCTCATCCGGAAGACCATGTATTTGGGCAACAGCACCCACGCTGGACTCGCGGGGAGGCTGGCGGCAGTGGCTTGCCTCTCTTCGTCAATGGCATCCGCTACGCCGCGCAGTTCTAGGCGGATGGCGGATAGTGGCTAGTGGGCAGCTGGCAGCGGGCACGAAGGCACTGAAGTCCCATGGCACCGCTGCAGAGCTACAGGGACCTAATGGGCTGGCAGGAATCCATGGCTGCAGCCGCGACGATCCATCGCCTCCTCTCCGAGCTGCCCAGAGAAGAGACCTACGGTCTGCGGGCGCAGTTGGCCCGAGCAGCGGTGTCGCTCCCGGCCAACATCGCCGAGGGCCAGGCACGACACGGGACACGGGAATGCCTGCACTTTCCGGGCGATGCCCGTGGTTCTCTCGCCGAACTGGAGGCGCTCACGATGCTGCGCCTGAGCTTCGGCTTCCCCTCGGAGGGAGCCGCTCAATGCGCGCTGAACCACTGCGAAGAGGTCAGCCAACTGCTGATAGGACTGGCCAGAGCGTTACGTCGCTGACCAGCCCGCTGTCCGCTGTCTACTATTCACCATTCACCAAGGGGCAAGCATAGGTGCAGAGCTTCACCCACGAGACCTACCTCTCCCCTTTCACCTGGCGCTACGGCAGCCCGGAGATGCGCGCGCTGTGGTCCGAGGCCAACAAACGGCGCCTGTGGCGGCGCGTGTGGGTGGCTTTGGCCTCGGCCCAGGCCCGGGCTGGCTTGGTATCGCCGGAGGAACTAGAGGACATACGCCGGCATCAGGACGACATAGACATCGAGCGGGCCGAGAGCATCGAACGAGAGATCCGGCACGACCTCATGGCCGAGATCCGCGTGTACGCAGAGCAGTGCCCGGTGGGTGGCGGGAAGATCCACCTGGGCGCCACTAGCATGGACATCGAGGACAATGCCGATGTCTTGCGCCTGAAGCAGGCCCTCGACCTCATCCGCCACCGTCTAGCAACCGTGCTGCATCGGCTTGTGGCCTGCATCCGAGACCAGGCGGGCTCCGTCTGCATGGGCTTCACCCACATCCAGCCGGCGGAGCCTACCACCGTCGGCTATCGGCTCAGTCAGTACGCCCAAGACTTCCTCACTGACCTCCAGGCGCTCGACGGGCTCCTGGCCCGACTGCGGGGCAAGGGTTTGAAGGGCGCCGTGGGCACGGCCGCCTCCTACCGCCGCTTGCTGGAAGGCACGGGCATCACTGCCGATCAGCTGGAGGCCTGGGTCATGGAGGACCTGGGTTTGGCATCCTATCCCGTGGCCAGCCAAGTGTACCCCCGCAAGCAGGACCTGGCGGTGGTGGAGGTGCTGTCGGGCATCTGCTGTTCCGCTCACAAGTTCGCCTTCGACCTGCGGCTTCTGCAGTCTCCCCCGGTGGGCGAGTGGAGCGAGCCTTTCGGCCGGCATCAGGTGGGATCGTCAGCCATGCCCTTTAAGCGCAACCCGGTCTCCTCCGAGACGGTGTGTAGCCTGGCTCGCTACGTCTCCAGCCTTCCAGCTGTGCTTTGGGACGACGCCGCTAACTGCTTGCTGGAGCGTACGCTGGACGACTCTGCCAACCGCCGCGTCACCCTGCCCAATGCCTTCCTAGCCACCGATCACGTGCTCAGTCTGGTGGCGCGCCTCGTTCAAGGCCTGGTCATCCGACCGGAGGCCATCCGGCGCAACCTGGACATATACGGGCCCTTTGCCGCCACCGAAGTGGTCCTGATGGAAGCCGTTCGCGCGGGCGCTGATCGGCAGCAGATGCACGAGGTCATCCGGGAGCACGCCATGGCTACCTGGGCTGAGATTCAAGAGGGAGGCCCCAACCGCCTGGGAGGCCGCCTGGCGGAAGACGAGCGCCTGACCCGCTACCTTGCCCCGGAGCGGGTGCTTTCGCTCATGGAATCCACCGATCACGTAGGTGAGGCAGAACGCTGGGCGCTTGGCCTGGCCGATGCAGTCGAACGCTACTTGGACCAGGGAGGCCGAAAACCATGATCCCGACCCGCGAGACAATCCTGGATGTGCAGCCCCACGCCCTGCGGGCTATGGACTTGCCCGAGCTGGGGCCAGTGCAGCGCGGCAAGGTGCGCGACAGCTACGTCGTGGGCGACCGGCGGGTGCTCATCACCACGGACCGCCTCTCGGCTTTCGACCGGGTGCTCGGCGTGGTGCCGTACAAGGGTCAGGTGCTTAACCAGCTCAGCCGCTTCTGGTTCGAAGCCCTGGAGGACGTTGTGCCCAGCCACATGCTGGACACTCCCGACCCCAACGTGATGCTCGCCCGGGAGAGCAAGCCCTTCCCGGTGGAAGTGGTAGTGCGCGGCTACATTACCGGGGTCACCACCACCTCGCTCTGGTACAGCTACGAGCGGGGCCAGCGGGAGATGTACGGCATCCGACTGCCGGAGGGCTTGAGGAAGAACCAGGCCCTTCCCGAGCCTGTCATCACCCCCACCACCCGCGCCACCGGTCCGGGCGGTCACGACGAGCGCATCACCCCAGCCGAGATCGTCGAGCGCGGCCTCGTGTCCGAAGACGACTGGAGAGCTATCGTGGAGAGCGCCCTCCGCCTCTTCGCTCGCGGACAGGAAATCTGCCAGCAAGCTGGTATAATACTGGTAGATACCAAGTACGAGTTTGGCCGGGTGGGTGGGCAGATTGTGGTCATAGACGAGGTCCACACACCTGACTCGTCTCGGTTCTGGAAGGCCGAGAGCTACCAGGAGCGAGTGGACCAAGAGCTAGAGCCCGAGAACCTGGACAAAGAGTTTGTGCGCCTTTGGTACTCAGAACAGGGATACCGGGGAGAAGGTGATCCTCCCCCGATGGGGGATGATCTGGTGGTAGCCGCCGCCCAGCGGTACGTACAGGTTTATGAGGCCATCACAGGAGCGGCCTTCGAACCCGCTCGATACCCCGCTGAGGACAGGATCAGGGACTCGCTGCGCAGGGCGGGCATCTTGAGCGCCTGACCTGTCACCCACCCAGAACAATTAGAGGCAAGGATCAGTGCCGAGCAGAGCCATCATCATCATGGGATCAGCGTCGGATAGAGACCACGCTGAGAGAATCCGGGCCCCCCTTGTGTCCTGGGGCGTAGAGGTGGAGATGAGAGTCGCCTCCGCTCACAAGAGCGTCCGCCACCTGCTGGAGGTGCTGGCCCGCTACGAAGAGCAGGGCGGCAACAGGGTATACATCACCGTGGCCGGGCGCTCGAACGCCCTCGGTGGCCTGGTTGACGCCTCGGTGTCGGCTCCGGTCATCACCTGCCCACCCGTGTCGGACTCCTTCGGTGGGGCGGACATATACTCCTCTCTGCGGATGCCAGGCGGGGTCGCGCCGCTGGTGGTATTGGAGCCGGGCAATGCCGCCCTGGCCGCAGCCAAGATATTGGGATTGGGCCAGGCGTCACTGGCCGAGACAGTGCGGAAGGAACAGCGTGAGAACGAGAATCGAATCATTGAGGACGACAGGCGGTTGCGCGGGTCGTAGCCGGAGCCGCGCCGTCCTCCAGGCAGGAATGCGATGAATCTTGACAGGCCCCGTGAGAGCTGCGGCGTGTTTGGCGCCTTCGTGCCGGGCACCGATGTGGCTCGCACCGTGTTCTTCGGGCTGAGCGCTCTGCAGCATCGCGGCCAGGAGAGTGCCGGCATAGCTGTGTCGGATGGGCGCTCAGTGCGCATACATAAGGCGATGGGCCTGGTGTTGCAGGTGTTCAATGAGGACAACCTACGGCCTCTCACCGGGCACATCGGCATCGGCCACAACCGGTACAGCACCAAGGGCTCCTCGCGCCTGGTGAACGCCCAGCCGTTCGTTCTCGAGTCCTTTCTGGGGCCGCTGGCGGTGGCCCACAACGGCAACCTGGTCAACACGGGCACCTTGCGGCGCGAACTGCTGCAGAAGGGCGTCGGCCTCACCACCTCCTGCGACAGCGAGGTCATCACCCAGATGATCGCCGGAGGGGCAGGCGACAACTGGACCGACCGCCTGCGCTCCTTCATGGCCCGAGCGGAAGGCGCCTACTCCCTGACCATCCTCACCCGCGATGCCCTCTACGGCGTGCGCGATCCGCATGGCTTCCGTCCCCTGTGCCTGGGCCGGGTGCCAGACGGCTGGGTCATCGCCTCCGAATCCTGCGCCCTCGCCACGGTGGGCGCCGAGTTCATTCGGGAGATAGACCCCGGGGAGATAGTGCGCGTGGACCAGAACGGGGTCGCCAGCGTCCGTGGGCGCCAGCCAGAGCAGCCATCGCTCTGCATCTTCGAGTTCATCTACTTTGCCCGGCCGGATAGCGTCCTCAATGGCAGGCTGCTGCACACGGTGCGCCAGCAACTGGGGGCCGAACTGGCACGTGAGCATCCCGTGGACGCTGACGTCGTCATCGGCGTGCCCGACTCGGCCACCGCCGCCGCCATCGGTTACGCCCACGCCAGCGGCATACCGTTCAACGAAGGGCTCACGAAGAACCGGTACATCGGGCGCACCTTCATTCAGCCCGACGACCGACTCCGGCGGGTGGGCATTGCCCTGAAAATGAACCCTTTGCCGGACAACCTCAGGGGCAAGAAGGTGGTTGTGGTGGACGACAGCATCGTCCGGGGTAGCACTACCGGGCGCATCGTGGACTTGTTGCGCGACGGCGGGGCCCAGGAGGTGCACGTACGCATCTCCTCTGCCCCTCTTCGTCACCCCTGCTTCATGGGGGTGGACATGGCCACGTATGAGGAGTTGATTGCGGCCCAGAGGTCGGTGGAGGACATCCGCAAGCACATTCACGCCGATAGCTTGGCCTATCTGTCCGTCGAGGGGATGATCGCCGCCACCGGACAGCCGCACGGCCCCTTCTGTCGTGCCTGCTTCACCGGGTCCTACCCCGTGGAGCTCGAGCCGGAGCAGAACAAGATGGCATACGAGGCGCTTCAATGAGAGTCCTGGTGGTGGGCTCAGGTGGACGAGAGCACGCCTTGGCCTGGAAGCTGGCGCAGTCTCCCTCGGTGAGCGAACTGCTTATCGCTCCCGGCAACCCTGGTACGGCCTCGCTAGGTGAGAACGTCCAGGTGCAGCCCAACGACGTGCAAGGGCTGGTCCGCTTGGCCCGCGAGCGCCAGGTGGACCTCACCGTGATCGGCCCGGAGGCGCCTCTGGCGGCGGGGCTGGCCGATGCGCTCACCGAGGCTGGCCTCGCCGCCTTCGGGCCTTCGCGTGCAGCCGCCGCCATCGAGACGTCCAAGGTCTTCGCCAAGGAGTTCATGGCCCGGCACGGGATACCCACCGCCAGCTTTCGCGCTTTCAGCGACTACGAGCAAGCACGCGCTTACGTTCGCTCCCTCCCATCTCCGCCGGTGATCAAAGCGGACGGACTGGCTGCAGGGAAGGGCGTCATCGTGTGCGACAGCATGGACGAGGCCCAACAGGCCTTGCGCGCCACCATGGTGGAACAGGAGTTCGGAGAGGCCGGGCGGCGGGTGGTAGTGGAGGAGCGCCTCTGCGGGCAGGAAGTATCCCTCCTTGCCTTCACCGACGGGGAGCGCGTCGCGGCCATGCTCCCGGCCCAGGACCACAAGCCCATCTATGACGGGGACAAGGGCCCCAACACCGGCGGCATGGGCGCCTTCGCCCCGGCGGGTATCCTCACTTCCGAGCTTCAGGCGGAAGCAGTGCAGAGGGCCATCGAGCCGGCGGTGGCCGGCCTCCAAGCCGAGGGCCGGCCCTATCGCGGAGTCCTGTACGCCGGGCTCATACTGACCGACGACGGCCTCAAGGTGCTGGAATTCAACTGCCGGTTCGGCGATCCCGAGGCCCAGGCACTGCTGCCCCTGCTCGATGCCGACCTGGCAGAGCTGTGCCTGCAGTCGGCCCGGGGCCATCTGGATTCGACGGCCGTATCCTGGCACGCGGGCGCCTGCGTGTGCGTAGTGATGGCGTCAGGCGGGTACCCGGGCCCGTACGAGACGGGGTACCCCATTGATGGCATCGAAGAAGCCGAGCGCCGGGGTTGTCTAGTCTTCCATGCCGGCACCCGCATCCGCGACGGTCGCCTGGTAACCGCGGGGGGACGCGTTCTAGGCGTCACGGCCACGGGGCCCGACCTCAGTGCTGCCATCACCACTGCCTACGAAGGGGTGGAGGCCATCTGCTTCCCGGGTGCCTACTACCGCACCGACATCGGGGCTAAGGGCCTGGCTTACACGCCGAGGCCAGAGTGTGATTGACACGTGACGCGTGAAGAGTGATACGTGATGCGTGAAGAGTGATACGTGATGCGTGATGCGTGCGACACCACGTATCGTATGTCGCCTATGACGGGTCATGTGTCGCTTGTCACGTATCAGAGGGAGACACACATGGACAGCCGCCAGGAGAGCGCCTACAGCCGCGCGGGCGTGGACATTGACACCAAGATGAAGGCGCTGGAGTTGATGACCGCGTCAGTGCGCTCCACCTACGGCCCGGAGGTACTGGCCGGCATGGGGCAGTTCGGGGGCCTGTACTCGGCCGCTGCCCTCACCCGGATGCAGCACCCAGTGCTGGTCGCCTCCACCGACAGCGTGGGCACCAAGACCATGCTCGCCGCTCGGGCGGGCCGCTACGAGGGACTGGGCGAGGACATCGTCAATCACTCCCTGAATGACATCCTGGTGCAGGGGGCCGAGCCCCTCTTCTTCCTCGATTACCTAGCTGCCCCCAAGCTGGACCCCCAGGTGATTGCCGCGCTTGTCTCCGGCATGGCAATGGCCTGCCGAGTCGCGGGCTGCGCCCTCATCGGCGGGGAGACAGCCGAGCTGCCCGGCGTCTACCAGGAGGGGCAGTTCGACGTAGTGGGGGCCATCGTGGGGCTGGTGGAAAGGGACGATATCATTGACGGCCAGTCCGTCGTGCCCGGGGATCAGCTCATCGGCCTGCCCTCGTCCGGGCCCCACACCAATGGCTACACCCTCATCCGCAGCGTCTTCGCTGACTACGACCTGGATCACGTATTCCCGGAATTGGGCCTCCCCCTGGCGGATGCCCTTCTTGCCCCTCACCGCTCTTACCTGCCCGAGGTCCGGCGCCTCCGCCGGGGCGTCCACGTCAAGGCCCTGGCTCACATCACCGGCGGAGGGTTCTACGACAACATTCCCCGCGTGCTGCCTCCCGGCGTGTGTGCTGTAGTGCGCAAGGGCTCCTGGGGCGTCCCGCCTCTCTTTGGCCTCATACAGAGGTTAGGTCAAGTGGAGGAGCGGGAGATGTATCGCGTCTTCAACATGGGCGTGGGCATGGTAGCCGTGGTCGCCGCCGACGAACTGCGCCGGGCCATGTCGCTGGCCGGCCCGGGGGCGGCTCACATCGGAGAGATCAAAGCCCGGGAGAAGGATCAGGTTGAGCTCATCTAGGTATCCAGTCGCAGGAGGCCACCCCCAATGACCGTCGCTTCGCGCCCGGCCCGCATCGCCGTCCTGGTCAGTGGCTATGGCTCCAATCTCCAGGCCATCATTGATGCCGTCCGCGACGGGCGCATACCTGATGCGGAGGTATGCCTGGTCGTCTCCAACCGCAGGGATGCTTACGCCATGGAGCGGGCCCGCGCCGCCGGCATACCGGTGGAGTACTTCCCCTTGAAGCCCTATCGCGAGGCCGGGAAGTCCCGCGAGGAGTACGACGCCGACCTGGCCCGGCTAGTGCAGTCCTACAAGCCCGATTGGCTTGTCCTGGCCGGCTGGATGCACGTGCTGAGCATGGAGTTCCTCCGCCACTTCCCTAATCGGGTCATCAACTTGCACCCCGCCCTGCCTGGGCAGTTCCCCGGAACGCATGCCATCCAGCGCGCTCACGAAGCCTTCCGCCAAGGTAGGATCGCCCACACCGGGCTCATGGTGCACCTGGTGCCCGATGAGGACGTGGATGCCGGTCCCGTGATCCTGGAGCGTCGCATCCCCATCCAGCCTGAAGATACCCTGCAGGACCTGGAAGAGCGGGTGCACCGCGCTGAGCACGAGGCACTGGTGGAGGCCCTGCGCCGCCTGGTGACGGGCGAGGTGACCGTCTCGGGGTGACCGGGCCGCGGCCCGCCAGCCATCTCACTTGGTCGCCAGCATACCCTATCGAGGAGAGAGAACGCGTCCCATGAAGGTCAAGAGAGCCCTGTTGAGTGTCTATGACAAGGCCGGCCTGGTTGAGCTGGGCCAGGCCCTGTCGGACCTGGGCGTGGAATTGATTGGCAGCGGCGGCACCGCGCGCGCTCTGCGCCAGGCCGGCCTGACGGTCCTGGAGGTAAGCGACCTGACCGGATTCCCTGAGGTGCTGGGAGGCAGGGTAAAGACCCTGCACCCCGTGATACACGCCGGCCTGCTGGCGCGCCCGACGCCTGAGCATATGGAGGAGCTACGCCAGCTGGGGATCAAGCCCATAGACCTGGTTGTGGTCAACCTGTATCCCTTCGCTCAGACCATCGCCACACCCGGGGCTTCGCTGGACGACATCGTGGAGCAGATAGACATAGGTGGCGTAGCTCTGCTGCGAGCCGCCGCCAAGAACTTTGCCCGGGTGGCCGTGCTGGTGGACCCCAGGGACTACGGGATGGTGTTGGATGAGCTGCGGCAGCGGGGCGAGGTGAGCGAACGGATCCGCCGTCGGCTGGCCCAGAAGGCCTTCACTCACACCGCCAGCTACGACACTGTCATCTCGCGCCATCTCTATGATGCCGGATTCGCGGGCAGCGGCTTCCCTGAGGCGATCTCTTTTGCCTTCGAGAAGGTGCAGGACTTGCGCTATGGCGAAAACCCGCACCAGAAGGCGGCCTTGTATCGGGAGAGTGGCGCTCGCTGTGGCCTGCCTCAGGCACAGGTCGTTCAGGGGAAGCCACTCTCTTACAACAACATCATAGACGCAGCGGCCGCCCTGGCCGTCACCCAGGAGTTCCAGGAGTCGGCGGTGTCCGTCATTAAGCACAACAACCCCTGCGGGGCGGCGGTGGCCGCGGATCCGGTGACCGCCCTTAAGCAGGCTCTGGCCAGCGACCCCGTCTCCGCCTTCGGCAGCGTAATCTCCGTGAACCGCCCAGTGGCGGCCGACTTCGTGGAGGCCCTGGATGATCTCTTCGTGGAGGTGTTGCTGGCCCCCGGCTACAGCCAGGAGGCTCTGGGGCGCCTGGCCAGGAGGGCCGACCTGCGGGTGCTCGTCGTGCCCGAAGTGGCGACCAGGCCGGCCTGCGACTTGCGCAAGATCGTTGGCGGCGGGCTGGTGCAAACGCCGGATCACGGCGACGCGGCCGAACTAAAGGTGGTCACCCGGCGCCAGCCTACCGAAGAGGAGATGCGCTCCCTGCGGTTTGCCTGGAAGGTGGCCAAGCACGTAAAGTCTAGCGCCATCGTGCTCGCCCAGGGGATGGCCACGGTGGGCGTCGGCGCTGGGCAAATGAGTCCCATCGACTCCGTGTGGATAGCCGCTCGCAAGGCTGGCGAGAGGGCCAGAGGTGCCGCCATGGCCTCCGATGCCATGTTCCCCTTCGCCGACGGCATCGAGGTGGCAGCCGGGACGGGAGTGACCTCGGTGATCCAATCCGGCGGCTCAGTGCGGGACCAGGACGTGATCGCCGCGGCTGACAAGCACGGCCTGGCCATGGTCTTCACCGGCATGCGCCACCTTCTACATTAGCAGCTGGCGCCGCCGACGCAGGCGGGCGGCGAAACCCCGCGGAAGCCAACCTCTGGTTGACCACACCGCGGTTCGCTTGGCGCGAGCGCGGTACCAGCACGCGTGCAGTTGCAGCCGCACGCGCAAGATGCCGTTCTCAACCCTCGACTTCAGGAGCAAGCACTTTGATCTGGCACTACTGGTGGCTCATCCCTCTGGGATTCGTTGTTGCGGCCTATGGCACGCTGATCGGCGCTGGTGGCGGGTTTGTGCTAGTGCCAGCGCTCCTCCTCCTCTATCCCAATGAGAAGCCGGAGGTCGTCACCAGCATCTCTCTGGCCGTTGTCTTCTTCAACGCTCTGTCTGGCTCTGTGGCGTATGGCAGGATGCGACGCGTCCACTACCGCTCAGGCCTGCTGTTCTCGGCCGCCACAGTGCCTGGCGCGATCCTGGGAGCCCTCACTACCTCGTTCATCCCTCGCCAGGAGTTCAATCTCATCTTCGCAGTGGTACTGATCCTGGGGTCGGTCTTCCTGTTGTTACGGCCGAACGCCGAGCAGGAAGCTGCGGGCCCCTTGCCCAGGCGTCACCTGGCTTGCCACCTTGTGGAAGCAGACGGTACCAGCCACGCCTTCGGGTATGACCCCGTGGTCGGGGTCATGCTGAGCATGGTCGTGGGGTACGTTTCCAGCCTGCTGGGGATCGGCGGCGGCATCATCCATGTGCCCGCTCTGGTCTACTTGCTGCACTTCCCCACGCACATCGCCTGTGCCACTTCACACTTCATCCTAGCGATGACCGCTCTCGCGGGCACTGCCACCCACATCGCAACGGGCGCCTTCTCGGTTGGCATCCGGCGCACGATACTCCTCGCGGCAGGAGCACTCGTGGGGGCACAGGTCGGAGCGGCGCTCTCCAGGCGCGTGCACGGGACATGGATCATGCGCGGTCTCGCCATCGCCCTCCTGCTGGTCGGGGTAAGAATCCTCATCCTGGCAGGGTGATCGGCGCCAAGCACGTTCAGCCTTCGTACTGAGGCTCACTCGTCTCCGGGCATCTAGCCGAGGCCAGCCTGGCGGTTGTCGCTATCGCGATGCCCCCCCTGAGCACCCGAAGCCTCCGGCTCCAGGCCCTGATCCTGGCGCATGTGGCAGTGCTTATACTTCTTGCCGCTCCCGCACCAGCAGGGGTCATTGCGCCCCAGCTTGCTCTGGGCCGTAGCCCGGACCGGTGTCCGAGCAACGCCGCCCCCGTCGGCCCGGTTCGTGCGCAATCGCTGCGGGTCCACCGCCGGCTGCGGGGCCGCCACCAGCTGGGCCCGGAAGATGGCGCTTACCACGTCCCGCTGGATGGCGGCGTTGAGCTCGTCGAACATGGCGTGCGCCTCTCTCTTGTAGGCCACCAGCGGATCTTGCTGGCCAAAGGCGCGCAGCCCGATCCCCTCCCGCAGGGCGTCTAGGTCGGTGAGGTGCCGCACCCAGCGTGTGTCCACCGCCCTCAGGATGACCATGCGCTCGAGCTGGCGCATGACTTGTTCGCCATACTGGCGCTCCCGAGCCTCGTAGGCCTGGCGCGCCAACTCGATGAACCGGTCCTCGATCTGGGAGGCGTCCAGCCCCTCCAGTTCCGCCGCCTTGGTGGTGGCCGGAAGGGGGAGCAGCGACCCCACCTCGGCCAGGAATCCATCCAGGTCCCAGGCTGAGCCGTTGAGGTGTCTGTGAACTGCCCCGGCGATCTCCGCTTCGACCATGTCCCACACCACGTCGCGCAGGTTTGCCTCGCTCAGCACCCGCCGCCGCTGCTCGTAGATCACCTCGCGCTGGGTGTTCACCACGTCGTCGAACTGAAGCACGTGCTTGCGGATGTCGAAGTTGTGGCCTTCCACCCTCGTCTGGGCGCTCTCGATGGCTTTCGACACCAGGCCATGCACTATGGGCATGTCCTCCTCCACGCCCAGCCGATCCATCAGGCCCCTTACGCTGTCTCCCCCGAAGCGACGCATGAGGTCATCTTCCAGCGAGAGATAGAACCGCGAGGACCCTGGATCCCCCTGGCGGCCGCCACGCCCGCGTAGCTGGTTGTCAATGCGTCGAGCCTCGTGCCGCTCCGTGCCGATGATGTGCAGGCCACCCAGCTCCAGCACCCGCTGTCGGTCTCTCTCGGTCATCTCCCTGGCGCGCGCCACGGCTGCCTCCCACTCCTGTGGGGAGACGGTGGTGAGGTCCACCCCCTGGCGCCGCAGTTCCTCCCGAGCGATCCCCTCGGGGTTGCCGCCCAGGAGTATGTCCACGCCGCGACCGGCCATGTTGGTGGCAATGGTGACCGCCCCCGGGCGGCCGGCCTGGGCAATGATGGCGGCCTCGCGCTCGTGCTGCTTGGCGTTCAGAACCTGGTGAGGGATGCCCTTGCGCTTCAGCATCGCTGACAGCATCTCTGACCGCTCGATGGAAGCAGTGCCCACCAGGACAGGCCGCCCGATCCGGTGCATTTCCTCAATCTCGGCCACTACCGCTCTGTACTTCGCCGCCTCCGACTTGTACACCAGGTCCGGAGCATCCTCGCGGATCATGGGCTTGTTGGTGGGCACCACCACTACGTCCAGCCCGTAGATGCGGCTGAACTCCTCTGCCTCCGTGGCCGCAGTGCCCGTCATCCCAGCCAGCTTGTCGTACATGCGGAAGTAGTTCTGAAAGGTGATGGTGGCCCAGGTCATCGTCTCCTTCTGGACCTTCACCCCTTCCTTGGCCTCGATGGCCTGGTGCAGGCCCTCAGAGAACCGCCGGCCGTGCATGAGCCGCCCAGTGAACTCATCCACGATGATGACCTCGCCCTGCTGCACGATGTAGTCGCGATCGCGCTGGTACAGCACGTGCGCCCGCAAGGCGTTGTCTAGGTAGGGCGTCAGGTGGTAGTGCTCGGGCGAGTATAGGTTGTCTATGTTCAGCGCGGACTCGATCTTGGCCACTCCCTCGTCGGTCAGAGTGACGATGCGGTCCTTCTCGTCCACCACATAGTCGTGCTCCGGCCGCAGGCGCGGAACCAGCCGCGCGAAGACCTGATAGTACTGGGCCGACTCCTCCGCCTCCCCCGAGATGATGAGGGGGGTGCGGGCTTCGTCGATGAGGATGTTGTCCACCTCATCCACGATGGCATAGTAGAGCTCTCGCTGCACCCTCTGCCTGAGGTCCACCACCATATTATCCCGCAGGTAATCGAAGCCGAACTCGTTGTTGGTGCCGTAGGTCACGTCGGCGGCATAGGCTTCCGCTCGCTCCACCGGCCGGAGATGCTGGTATCGGTCGTCCTCCGCCTGGTAGCTGGGGTCGAAAATGAATGAGCCCAGCCGGCGGTCAGCGGCCGCATTCTGGATCACCCCCACTTTGAGGCCGAGCAGGTGGTATATCGGCCCCATCCATTGAGCGCCGACCTTGGCCAGGTAATCGTTGGGCGTCACCAGGTGCGCCCCTCGGCCGGCCAGCGCGTTCAGGTACAGAGGCATGGTCGCGGTTATGGTCTTGCCTTCGCCAGTCTTCATCTCCGCGATCTGGCCCCGGTGGAGGACCACCCCGCCCATCACCTGTACGTCGAATATGCGCTGTCCCAGGGTGCGTTTGCCCGCCTCTCGCACCAAGGCGAAAGCTTGAGGCAGTATCGAGTCCATCGCCTCGCCCTCAGCTGCCAGGATGCGCTTACGCAATTGGGCCAGATCGTAAGCCAGCCGCTGCCTGTCCCCCCCTCCCGAGCGGAGTTGAGCCTCTAGCTCGGTTGCCCGCTCCCGCAACTCGGGAGCGGTGGACTGTATCTCTCGGCGCCACTCCTGCGTCAGATCCCGCATCCGCCCGTCTGGAAGGCGCTCGTACTCGGCCTCCAGGGCCGCCACTTCCTCCACTAGAGGGCCCAGCCTGCCCAGCTGGCGCTCGTTTCGATCAGGAATGACCTTCTTCAGAATGCCCTTGAGCATGCTCGAACCATCCAGTCACTTGGACCCATTCTGTCGTCTGCAGTCATAAGGCTCATTATACCATCAAAGCAGCAACCGCCCGAGCCAGCGAAGAGGAGCCAGGGCGATAGCATCTTCTGCCTCGGACGCCCCAGATCGCTGAGGAGTGCGTGCGCCCACACGCACCAGGGCCCTGCTTGGCGATGTGGAAGGGCATCAACGCGCCTGGGGGAGCGGACTAGTCAAGGGCGCACCTGAGCCAGCGAAGACGCAATGAGCATGGGAGGAGCCACGCCGCACCTCGGATCCCAGCCGAAGCGCCGTCGGACTGCCCTTGCCTAGGCGGTCGGCAAGTGCTCGCTCCCGGCTTCGGCCCTGGGAGACGCGGTCATCCCGCCCGGACGGAAGCGTCCTGGCTCGCTTGAATCCCGGCCGCCAGGTCACTAGACTACGGGGCAACCACACTGAGGCATTCCACCGGAGGGTATCATGAAGCTGGGCACGGTCACCTACAACCTGGCCAAGGATTGGGACATACCCACTATCATCGAGAAGCTGAGCGCTAACCGTTTCGAGGGGGTCGAACTGCGCACCACCCACGCCCACGGAGTGGAGCTGTCGCTCTCGCCCGCCGAACGGGCCGACGTTCGCCGTCGCTTTGCCGATTCACCGGTGACTCTGGTGGGCCTGGGAAGCACCTACGAGTACCACTCCGCCGACCCTGAGGAACTTAGGGCCAACATCGAAGGCACCAAGGAGTACGCTCGTCTGGCTGCGGACGTGGGCGCCCAAGGGATCAAGGTCCGGCCCAACGGGGTTCAGGACGACAAAGGCATTCCGCGGGAGAGGACCTACGAGCAGATCGGCCGCTCCTTCGACGAATGCGCCGCCTTCGCCGCCGACTACGGCGTCGAAGTGCGCATGGAGGTGCACGGGCGCGTCACTCAGGAACCCGATAACTTCATGCAGATCATGCAGTACGTCGAGCACCCCAATGCCAGGATCTGCTGGAACTCCAACCCGCCCGATGTGACCGCGTCCGGCTCCATCAAGCCCAACTTCGACCGCATGGCGGACCGCATTGGATTGGTCCACATGCGTGACATATACATCCCTGACTATCCCTGGCGGGAGTTGGTGTCGCTCCTCCAGAGCATCAACTACCAAGGCTTCTGCCTGGCCGAGATACCAGAGTCGCCCGAGCCCGAACGCATCATGGGCTACTACCGCGCTCTCTGGGACGCTTACAACGATCTGGCCCGGCGGTAGGCCGTTTCTTCACTAGACGGAGGGAGCGGAGCCCAACGGCGCTCCGCTCCCTCCTCCGCCTACCTCTTGGCCACCAAGTCCTCGACCAGGAGGCGGCCGATAGCCCGCTCGAAAGCCCGTGCCGTCTCCTCTACGTCGTCCTCGTCGTGGGCGGCCGACACCCAGGCGTGGTCGCCCAGGATGTCCACCCCTTCGAGCAGCAGGGCGCGCTTGAGGTGACCGGTCATCTCCGACTTGCCTTCTAGCAGCCGGGTCAGGGGGAAGTCGGGCGGGATCAGGCCGTCCTCGGTGAGCGGGGGGCAGCGATCGGGCGGGGCCAGAAGGAAGTGCACGATGGAGCAGTCCCCGTAGATGCAGCCGCTCACGCCAGTACGAGCCAAGACGGCGTTCAGCTCGCTTCTGATGGCAGCACCGATCTCGCTGGCCCTGGCGGTGGGCAGGCCAGTGGAGACGTGCTCCAGCATGGTGACCCCAGCGGCCGCGGCCAGCGGGTTGGCGTTGTACGTGCCCGTGTGCGCCACTCGGCTCGGCCCTCCTACCCTCCCTTGCCGCCCGTACTCGAGCACCGCCATGATCTCGGCCTTGCCGCCCACGGCTCCCGCCGGCAACCCGCCGCCCACGATCTTCCCGAACGTGGCCAAATCCGGCGTGACTCCGTAGTACTCCTGAGCGCCGCCGGGGCGATAGCGGAACCCCGTGATCACCTCGTCGAAGATCAGCACCACCCCGTTGCGCTCGGTCTCCTCCCGCAGCTGGGCCAGGTACCTTCGGTCCACGGGAAGGCGCCCCGCGCGAGCCCCGCTGGGCTCGAGGATGACAGCGGCCACGTCCCCGCGGGCCAGCTCAGCCTGCACGGGCAGAATGTCGTTAGGCGGCAGCACCGTGACGGGCTCGAGGCAACTGGGCGCAATCCCCTGGCTGGCCGGCGCATCGAAGGGAACCGAGAGCGCGTGGTACACCTGGTCATACCAGCCGTGGAAGTGATCCTGGAACTTGATGATCCGCTCCCGGCCGGTATAGGCTCGGGCGATGCGCAGAGCCAGCATCACCGACTCCGTGCCGCTCATGGTGAACTCCGCCCGGTCGGCGCAAGGGACTAGCTCGGTGACCAGGCCGGCCCAGCGGAGCTCCTTCTCGTGGCAGAAGCCCAGATGAGTGCCTCGTTCCACCTGGGCCTGCACCGCCCGCACGATGTCCGGGTGGCTGTGACCGAGCAGGAGAGAACCGTGCCCTCCGGCGTAGTCTATGTACTCATTCCCGTCCACGTCCCACTTGTGCGACCCCAGAGCGTGGCTCATGTAAAGGGGGAAGGGCAACATGTGCCTGGCGTCGTGGGTCACCCGACGGGGAATGACCTGTCCGGCCTCCTCGGCCAACTCGCGCGACCGGGGAAAGCGCTCCCAGTAGCTCTCGTATATGGTGGTTCGTACCTTTGCCATCAGGCCGTCACCTCGGAGTTCGAAGTGTATCGCCGAGCATCGTCCGCGCCTGCCACAAGCTGGGCGCAACCACGCTAGGTCCAATTGAGATAACCCTCGGCCGGTGCTAGACTATGGGTGCTGGCCTATTACCGCACCAAGGTCCATCCCACTGGACCGGAGCGTCCATGGACGAACGGGGTACGTCACAAGCTTCCAGCAAGCTGCTGCGCGCGCTCATCATAGCGCTGCTCATTGCCGCTGTCATCTTCATCGGCGGGCAGATATTCCAGGTGGCCCGCCGCTTCTTGGACATACTGCTTCTTTTCGCCGGCGCTTGGTTGGTGGCCTTCCTGCTCACACCCATCATCAACTACCTAAACCGGCACCCCATACCCAGCGTCGTGGTCGCCTTTGCCGCACGTCATTCTCGGCCGCAACTGGCTTCGCGACTGGACCGGTTCCGCCTGCCCCACACTCTGGCGGTGGTCCTAGTGTACCTGGGAGTCCTCCTGGGCTTGGCGGTGCTGCTGCTGGTAGCGGTGCCCACTCTGGTGACCCAGCTTGTGGACCTGGGGCGGGCGGCGCCGAGGCTCATCGAGGCAGTGCCAGACCTCCTTGTCCGCCTTCAGGCGGAGCTGGCGGCTCGCGGAGTGGAAGTGGACATCAACCAGCTCTACGAGCCCAACCAGCTGGTGCAGCGAGCGGAGGCGTTCGGGGCCCAGATCGTCCAGCAGGCCTTCGCCTGGGCGGCTGGGCTGGCTTCCATCCTAGTGAGCGTCCTTCTGGTGCTCACCCTCAGTCTGTACATGAACCTGGACGGACCGCGCCTGGCTCGGCAGCTCCACGCCGTCATCCCCGACCACTATCACGGCCAGATCAACCTCCTCGGCCAGTCCATCTCCCGGACCTTCGGGGGCTTCATGCGCGGCCAACTCCTCATCGCGCTCCTCTACGGACTGCCTGCCACCATCGTGATGGCCTTCGCCGGCATCGGCCTGGCCATCGTGATCGGCGCCCTTAGCGGATTCCTCATGCTGATCCCCCTGATAGGCGCTCCCATTGCCATGGTCCTGCCCGCTCTCACGGCGTTGGTTCAGGCCCCTCAGAGCGCCCTCTGGCTACTCATCGTGATGACCGTGTACCAGCAGATCCTGCTTCAGGTGCTCGCCCCCCGGGTTATGGCTGACGTCCTCGGTATGCCGGCACTGCTAGTGCTCATGGCCATAATGGTGAGCATGAGGCTAGTGGGCTTCTGGGGCCTCGTCTTCGGGATCCCTCTGGCTGGCGTTATCTATGCCCTCAGCGTCACCTACCTGGAGCAGAGCAAGATCCGTCGGGAGAGCTTGCCGAGGAGTTCGGAGGGTGCGGCCACCGAAGGTACCTTCTACCTGCCTGCCATGGGTCCAGGATGCCTGCTTGTCCCCACGCTGGGCCCCCCCTCCGACGGGCTGCACACCGTGGGACGCTACCTGGCCAGCCGCGGGATCACCTCACTGGGCGTGGATCCGTACCGGCCGGAGCCCGAGGGGTCCTGGGAGAACTGGTACTCCTCGGTGTTGCTCGCCCTGGACCGGCTGTGGCGGGACTGCAACCAGGTCTTCATCGTCGGTCAGGGGTTGGGTGCCGTTCTGGCCCTCCACGCGGCCTCGGAGTTGCCTGTCGCCGGGGTAGCAGCACTCTCTCTGCCACTCACTCGCGACGGGCGGTACGCAGAATCGGGCGCCACGACGGCCGGGCTGTCCAGCGCCGTGCTCCTCGCCCACCCGACCCGTCTCCGTCCGGATCGCACGCAGAGCGAGACGGCACGCCTCCAGGAACGGACGCACCGGGAGCTCGCCAGCGTCACCTGCCCCGTGCTCCTGGTCCACACCGAGAAGCCGGAGATGGCCAGTCCCGAGGACATGCGCTACGTCCTCGAGCGCCTCGGCACCACCCACAAACGCATCGAGTGGATGGAGTCCCTGGAGACCACTCGTGACTGGGAAGCAGCCGGCCAGCAGGCGTTCGCCTTCTTCCGTCACTACTTCCAGTAGGCATCCGCGGGCATCCGGCCTTTGTGGGGCACCGTCCCCCTATGCTAGCATGGCGCGGCCTAGGAGGTTGGATGCCCCCCATTGCCAGACGTTCGCACCTGCTCGTCTTGCTGGCGTATGTGCTGCTGTCGCTGGCCTTCACCTACCCCGTGGCCACCCAACCGGCCCGGCTTGTGCCAGGGACAGACATCTGGGCCTACGATGAGTATACCTTCCTGTGGAACACCTGGTGGCTGAAGCACTCCGCCCTCGACCTTGGCGTCAACCCACTGACCACGGATTACATCTTCTATCCCCTCGGCGTGCCTCTCGTGCTCTACACCTTCAACTTCACCGGGTCCGCCCTGAGCCTGCCAGTCTATCTGGTTAGCAACCTGCCGCTCGCCACCAACGTCGTGCTCTGGGCCATGCTGGCCCTCTCTGGGTACTCGACCTACCTGCTCACCCGCTACCTCACCTTCCGGGTGGCAGGTCGGAAGGAGGCGGCCGCCGGGCAAGTGGGTCCCTTCGTCGCCGGCCTGGCCTATGCCTTCCCCGCTAGTCGCTTCGTCTACCTTGCCCTGGGCCACTACATCTACGTCATGGTGGCTACCCTGCCCCTCTTCGCCTACTTCGGCCTGCGGGCGCTGGACGAGCGCATCCGCTGGCAACTCTACGCCATTCTGGCAGGCTTGGCGTTCTCCATGACCGCCTTGGTGGAGATGACGCTTGGGCTACTCATGGTGCTTCTGCTGCTGGTCCTAGCGACGTTCCGCTATCGCGGCCTGGGCCTGAAGTCTCTTGGCGCCCGAGTGGGCCTTACCGGTGCCGCTTCGGCCCTCTTCTACGGTCCGCTGCTAGGGCCTATCCTCCGGGAGACTACGCGCGGGGACTATGCTATCACAGGCTGGGGAGACGCTCTGCGGCTGTCGGCGGACTTGGTGGGCCTGCTTACCCCGACGGCCCTACACCCACTCTGGGGGTCCGACTGGTCCCGACACCTGCGCGACGTGATGACCGGGACCGGACGGTTCAGCGACGTCCATACTCTCTTCCTCGGCTACGGCACCCTGGTCCTGGCGGCGGTGGCGGCGGTGGTCTACGCCCGCCGTGTCCTTCCCTGGCTCGTTACCGCAGCGGGCTCGGTAGTGCTGGCCCTGGGTCCGCTCCTCCAGATCAACGGTCGTTACGTCTTCGACCTGGACGGCCTATCCACCACCGTGCCGCTGCCCTTCGTCCTCCTGCACTACATCCCTCTGGCCAGCGCCGGCCGAGCGCCGAACCGCTTTAGCGTGTTGGCGGTGATGGCATTGGCGCCGCTCGTCGGCATGGGGGTCCACTGGCTGGCACAGCACTATCGGCGCTGGTGGCTAGGGGGCATCCTGGCGACGGCGGGCGCCCTGGTGCTGATGTGGGACGGCATCTCGCTGCCTTTGCCCACCACCGACGCCTCCGTGCCTCAGTTCTATGCCTCCCTGGCCCAGGAGGAAGGCGAGTTCTCCATCCTGACTCTTCCCTTCGGGGTGCGCAGCTCCTTCGGCACCCTTGGGGCAGAGCGGACGCAGCTGCAATACTACCAGACGGTGCACGAGAAGCGCTTCATCGGGGGCAACATCTCCCGCGCGCCCGACATCAACTTCGACTACTACCGAACGGCGACGCCACTAGCCCGCCTGCTGGCCGTCGAGTCGTACCAAGAACTGCCCCCAATGGATCTGGAGCGGGAGCGCCAGCTGGCCGCCGAGTTGGCCACCGTCCTGGACCTGCGCTACCTGGTCGTGCACGCACCCATCCCTGGGCGTCTGCCTTACGCCGACACCTACGACGAGGCTTTCGCCTACGTCTCCCGCATCTTCGACCTCACGGAGGTTCACCGCGACCCGGAGGGTCGGCTAGTGGCGTACCGCGTCAGCCGGCCCGATACGCCCCAGAATGTCTCGCTGCAGCTAGCGGACAGCGACCGGAGCATGTACCTGGGCCGCGGCTGGTCCCGCCCCGAGGTCATCGCCGGTGTGCCGGGCCGGTGGATCGAGGGCACCGTGGCCGAGGTCTACCTCCCGGCGAGCGACCCCTCGGATCGCATTCTCACCTTCAGCGCGGCGCCGTTCACCTTCCCGGGTGCTCCCGAGCAGCGCCTCACGGTGGCGGTCAACGGGCAGGAGGTGGCCCGCCTGGGAATGGCCCCCAACTGGCAGCAGTACTCCATCTCGGTGCCCGGGGAGACGCTCAGGGAGGGCCTGAATCGGGTGCAGATCCGATTGGCCCACGCCCGCAGGCCCGTGGACGTCCTCGCGGATGGCTACATGATCGGTGGCACCGGCATTCGGGCGCCGGTGCATTTGGAGGCCAACAGCCGCCCGGAGCTGGCCTACATCACCGTGGGCACCGAAGACGGGTCCCTACACGCGGAAGGCATCAACCTGGCTCTGTTCCACCCCAGCAGCGGGGCCGTCCTGGCTCGAGCCCACTTCACCTGGGAGGAGGGCGAGGTGATGGTTCGGTTCCTAGACCAGGCTGACCTCGGCACCGGCGTGATCGCCGCGGTCTCGGGTGGCGTCCCCGACCACCCGGACGAGGCCATCTGCCGAGCCCTCCAGAGCGCCGGTGCGAGTTGGTGCCCTCCGGCCGGTTCCCCGGGGTACGCCCTGATCGGAGCTACCGGTGCCACCGCGGGTTCGGCCCTCGAGGCGGGAGGCGACAGCGCCTACCTCAGGCTCAGCCCCGACTTCCGCTCCCTGTCGGCAGCCCTCTCTGAGCTCACGCTCCAGCCCCTACCCTGAGGCATGGGCTCGCACGGCCGCGGCACCCAGGGACGCACCCCGCTTGGCGACGCGCTGCTGAGCCTGACCGTCGGGCTGGGGGCTCTGGCGTTGTTCCTGCCCACGGTGGCCACCGGGGTCCTCGAGGGCGACCCGGGCGAGTTCCAGATGGCTGCTGCCATCGGCGGCCTCGCCCACCCAACGGGCTATCCCCTCTATCTCACCATCGGGTGGCTCTGGGCCCGGGTCGCCCCGATTGGCTCCCCCGCGCACGCCCTGAACTTGCTGTCGGCCCTGTTCGGGGCGGCAGCGGTCGGACTCACCTGCCTGGTAGTGCTGGCATTGGCCAGCCGATCACCCTGGTGGGCTGCCTGGCCGGCAGGGGTCTCCGCCGGGCTAGCCCTGTCGGCTTCGCCTACATTCTGGTCGCAGAGCATCGTGGCCGAAGTGTACAGCCTTCATGCTCTACTGCTGGCCGGCCTGGTCCTGCTGGGGCTAAGGTACACCCACCAGCCGGGCAGGTGGTGGGTAATTGGGCTGCTGTTGGGATTGGGTCTGGCGCATCACCGCATGACCCTTCTCTACCTCCCCCCAACCCTCCTGGCCCTGGCGCTGGCGCGGCCACCCCGCCCGGCGCGGTCGGACATCGCCCGCGCGGCTCTGGCCGCCTTCCTGCCACTGCTCTTCTATGCCTATCTCCCCCTGCGAGCGTCCCACACGCCCTACCTGCACCTGGAGCTGGCTCCGGGGGACGAGCTCATCCTGTACCGCAACGACCTTGCCGGTTTCCTCACCTTCGTGTCGGGGCAGCCCTTCGGGACTGCCGTCACGCTCGTGGGCCTGCCGGCCCGCGCCCAGGAAGCCGTCGGCTGGGCCGCCGCGGAACTGAGCCTGCTCGTCTGGGCTCTGGCCCTGGCTGGGGTCATCTGGCTCATGCGACACCGTAGGGAGGCCGCCGTCCTCCTGGCTGGCTCTTTTGCGCTCAATGTGGCATTCAATCTCGTGTACAGCATCGGAGACATCCGCGTCTTCTACCTGCCCGTGTACCAGATCGGAGCCATACTGGCGGGGACGGCCATCGCCTCCTCCGCTCTGGCTCGCGGCCATCGGATCGTGGCGCCTCTCCTCGCCGGCGTCGTGGTGATCGTGGTTCTCTTCAGGCTGCCGGGCGCCAGGGCCCTCGCCTTGGCATCGGTGCCCGAGCCACCCGCCGACCGGTGGCCCGCCGTTCTCGACCGGGCACCGAGGGGCGCCATCCTGCTGTCCAATGACCGCAACGAGATCGTGCCCCTATGGTATCACCAGTACGTACTGGGGGCTCGGCCCGACCTGCTGGGCCTCTTTCCGCTCATCTCGCCCGAGCCCCCCTACGCCCACATCGGCGCGCTTGCGCACCGGGTACTGCCCACCGGCCGCGAGGTCTACCTGATCAAGGATATGCCCGGCCTCGAGGTAGGATTCCAGTTGGAGCCTGCCACTCCCCCTCTGGTCAGGGTGCTGGGGCCGTGGCAGATGAACCCAGCAGCTGCCGATTCGCAGCACCTGTCGCAGGAACTGGAGCTGCTGGGCTGGGAAGCACCCGCCCAGGCCGTGGTGCCGGGCGAGGAAGTGACCGTGGTCCTCTATTGGCGGCCGCTGGAGGCCCTCAGTTACCCCTACTCGTCCTACATCCACGTGCTGGACGCCGAGGGCCGGCCGGCATGGCCCGGCAGCGACCACCGCCCTGGGGGCGTGTACTATCCCGCTGACCTCTGGGTCCCTGGCCAGGTGATACGGGACGAACACCACTTGGCCGTGCCAGAGGACGCCCCGCCCGGGACGTACCGCCTCCTGGCTGGCATGTACGAGTACCCCTCGCTCCAGACGTACGGCCGGGCTCTGGACTTGGGCCCTCTGGAGATCCGCCCGCCCAAAGACTGAAAGTCAGTACCACTGGCGCGGCGAGGCCGGTGCTTCCTATCGTAGTCGCCAATCCGAATGGCAAGAGCTCAGGAGCGGAGGGACCGGTTCCAGCGAGCACCGCCACCAAGGTCCTTCACTGCGCTCAGAGTGCGAGAGCAGACCCCGACTGCATTCCAGGCACATCTTCTTTGGAGGAGTGCGCGCGCCCACGCGCGCCCTGTGCCGAAGTGCCCACCGCGGCTGGGGGCGCTCACTCCTCAGGGGGATGCGAGCGCCCTCGCCTCGCCCTCGTGGCCGGCCCAGGAGCCTACCCTGAGAGCCAGTGAGGAAAGCACCCACGCGGGCACATCCCGTGAGACTGCCGCCCGGAGACGCTCGTCCCCTCGATGCGGCTCCTTATCCTGATGGACCACAGTCGCCCCTTGCGGTATAATGATGGTTTGGATCACTATGGAACGAGACAACATCCGCAACTTCTGCATCATAGCCCACGTGGACCACGGCAAGTCCACCCTGGCCGACCGTCTTCTGGAGCGCACCGGCACCATCTCCGAGAGAGACATGACGGAGCAGGTGCTAGACGCCATGGAACTGGAGCGCGAGAAGGGGGTAACCATCAAGGCTTCCGCGGTCCGCATGTACTACGACGCGCCCGACGGCCAGCGCTACGAGCTCAACCTGATAGACACGCCCGGCCACGTGGACTTCTCCTACGAGGTGTCGCGAGCGCTGGCGGCCTGCGAGGGCGCCCTATTGGTGGTGGACGCCTCTCAGGGGGTGGAGGCGCAGACCATCGCCAATCTCTACCAGGCGCTCGACCACAACTTGGTCATCGTACCGGTGGTCAACAAGATAGACCTGCCCAGCGCCCATCCGGAAGCCGTGGCCCATGAGCTGTCCGACCTGTTCGGCTTCGACAAGGAGGACGTCATCCTGGCGTCGGCCAAGGACGGACGGGGTTGCGACGAGGTGCTCCAGGCAGTGGTGGCCCGGGTGCCACCGCCAAGGCCGGCGGAGACGGAGTCGCTGCGAGCGCTAGTGTTCGACACTCACTACGACCCCTACAAGGGAGTGGTGGCCTACATACGTGTCTTCGACGGCGCTCTGCCCCGCAGAAGCGTCCTCCTCGCCATGGCCACCGGAGAGCGGTTCGAACCCATAGAGGTGGGGGTGTTCGCCCCAGGCATGACCCCCACCGACGAGCTCACTGCTGGCGAAGTCGGCTACGTGGCCACCGGCCTCAAGAGCGCCCATGATTGCGCCGTAGGAGACACCATCACTCTGGCCAGCTCCCCGGCATCTCGACCTCTGCCCGGTTACCGGCCGGCCAAGCCCATGGTGTTCGCTGGCCTCTACCCCTCCGAGGGCGAGGACTTCGCCCTCCTGCGGGACTCACTAGAGAAGCTGACCCTCAACGATGCCTCTCTCACCTGGCAGCCAGAGACGTCCCAGGCTCTGGGTTTCGGGTTCCGGGCCGGTTTCCTAGGCCTGTTTCACATGGAGATCATACAGGAGCGGCTGGAGCGGGAGTACGGACTGGACATCGTCTTCACCGCACCCAACGTCGAATACGAGGTCCTCACCCGTCAGGGGCACACTGTCCTGGTGGACAGCCCGGCGGACCTGCCCCCGGAGGGCGACATCGAGGAGATCCGAGAGCCCTGGGCCGAGGTGACTCTGGTCACGCCTACCGAGTACATAGGGTCGGTGATGGAGCTCGTCACCGGGCGGAGAGGGGTGCAGAAGAACATGGAGTACCTAGACGAGAGCCGCGCCCTGCTCACCTACGAAATGCCCCTTTCCGAGCTCATCATTGACTTACATGACCAGCTCAAATCCCGCACCCGGGGCTACGGCAGCATGGACTACCGGCTGATCGGCTTTCGGGCCGCTGACCTGGTGCGAGTGGACATCCTGGTCAACGACGAGCCCGTAGACGCGCTCTCCATGATCGTGCATCGCCAAGACGCCTACCGCAAAGGGTCAGCGCTGGTCTCCCGGCTCAAGGAGCTCATACCACGGCAGCTCTTCACCGTCCCGGTACAGGCCGCCGTGGGCAAGAGGGTGATCTCCCGGGCCAACGTCAAGGCTCTGCGCAAGAATGTCACCGCCAAGTGTTACGGCGGCGACGTCACCCGCAAGCGAAAGCTCCTGGAGCGCCAGAAGGAGGGGAAGAAGCGCCTGAAGCAGATCGGTAGCGTCTCCGTGCCCCAAGAAGCCTTCATGGCCCTGCTCTCTGTCGAATAGGTTACAGGTTGTGGGGAACAGGTTACAGGGGTAGGTTGCGGCCGAACGCCCGCTACGTCCGGCGCCTGTCTCCGTCCCCTGTAACCTCTACCCTATTCCCTACAACCTATAACCTACTCAGACGGTACTCGGCGCCGAAGGCAGCCCCGTCGTAGCCTGGGTCATCGAGCCTGAGGTCACTGAGGTAGCGGCGGGCCCCATCGTTGAGCCAGGACTGACGCGCCGCCAGGGCCAGCAACTCGGGCACCAGCAGGTCCTCGATTCCCATGGGCACCTCAGCCTCCCCGGCGTAGTACGGCAATAGCGCCTCCAGCAGGGCCCGGTACAACCTGCCGCTCTCGGCAATCATCTGGGTGATGCCGCGGTCACTCACTAGCGTGGCGTAGAATGGCAGCCACCTTCCCCCGATCGGCTTGCCGATGGTCAGGATCCCTCGGCGTCCGTCCTGCCACACAACCTCTATCTGTCGCTGGCCCTTGGCCCCCAGGTACTTGACGCTCTCCACCTTGGTTCCCATGAGGGCCACCAGAAGGGCATAGGCGTGGATGCCGTAGTTGAACTCGTCTACCCCGCAACCCACGAAAGCGAACTGGGGCTCGCCCCGCTCCTCCACCGGCCGGGCGAGGTACTCCCGGGCCTCGTAGGCGAAGCGCAGGGACGAGCCGCCGCTGATTCGAGCCCCCTGCCTGGCCCAGTCCCGCAGCACGTGGATGTCTTTCAGGTTCCCTACGATGGGCTTGTCGAGCAACACGCCCTTCCCCGCCTCCACGAAGGGGCGTGCTCGCTCCACGTGAAGGTCCCAATTGGCCGTGTGCACTATGGCCAGGTCCACCTCGTCCGCCATCTGCTCGGGCGAGTCGAACACCCTGGGAACCTGCAGCTTATCGGCGAACTCACGGGCGTATCCTTGCGGCCAAACGCCCCCGCCGTCATAGACCCCCACCACTTCGTGCCCCAACTCGCGCTCGATGGGGATCCAGTTCTGCGGGTGCGAGGTATCGAGGTCAACGTGCCCGATGCGCAGCCTAGCCATCCTCCGAACCTCCGTCACTGTCGGGGCGGCCTTCACCTGCGGCAGCCCCGTCGAACTTCAGGGTCACGATGGGCTGGTTCTTCTCCACCGAGTCCCCCGGTCCTACGTGAATCTGCGTCACGACGCCGGCAGCAGGGGCCTGGAGTGGGTTCTCCATCTTCATGGACTCGACCACCACTAGGGTCTGTCCCAGCCGCACCTGCTGCCCCACCGACACTGGCAGAGACGCCACCAACCCGGGCATGGGCGCACGCACCACTTCGTCGGTCCGCCGACCGCGTCCGCCCTCGCTCGCTCCACTAAGCCCTTCCGGGCGGACGGTGACGCTGTACATCTCCCCGGCCAGCATCACGCTGTAGTGGAAACGGCTCTCCTCTTCCACGCTTACCTCGACTGAGGCGCTGTCCACGAGGAGAGAATAGAGGGGCAAGTCGCCAATCTGTTTCACATCGAGCTCCAGCCACTCGCCATCTACCGCGATGCGGCCACCCTCGACGTCGATGCGGTACTGACGCCCCTCGACCTCGACCACGTACTTCATCTAGTCGCCCATGGCCTCCGACCGCCCTGCAAGCCGCCAGGCGCCATCGGCGCGAGAGGAATCGCGCCTCTCCGCTGCCCGCCGTCCTCTCTTCGTGTTCTCCACATATGCAGCCGCCACCGCGGCAATGAGCTCGTGCGCCTGCCTGCTTTCAGTGCTGAGAGAGAAGCGCTGTTCCAAGAACGTGGTGTCAAACTGACCACCGATGAAGCTGGGGCTGTTGAACAGCTGGTGACAGAAGGGGATGTTGGTCTTGATGCCCGAGATGCGACACTCCTCCAGGGCGCGCAGGATGCGCATGATGGCATCGCCTCGCGTCTCCCCCCAAGCGATCACCTTGGCAATAAGGCTGTCGTAGTACGGGGTGACTTCGAAACCGTCGTACACGCCGCTTTCCACCCTGATCCCCGGGCCCGCCGGCTCCGAGAACCCGGTGATTCGGCCAGTGCTGGGGGCAAAGTTGGAGTATGGATCCTCCGCCAGGATGCGGCACTCGATGGCCCAGCCCCGTGGCTGGATGTCTGACTGCCGGTACCGCAACCGTCTTCCGGCCGCGATCCGCAGCTGTTCCTTCACAATATCTACGCCGGTGACCATCTCGCTCACCGGATGCTCCACCTGCAGCCTCGGGTTTACCTCGAGGAAATAGAAACTCCCCGTCGAGTCCAGCAGGAACTCTACCGTCCCGGCCGAGCAGTATTGGGCTGACCGCACAGCCAGCAGGGCTACTTCGCCCATCCTCTGCCGCAAGTCGTCCGTGAGGGCGCGGGAAGGCGTCTCCTCTATGACCTTTTGGTGTCGGCGCTGGATCGAGCACTCACGGTCGCCCAGGTGTATGGCATTGCCGTAGCTGTCGGCCAGTATCTGAAACTCAATGTGCCGTGCCCCCTGAACCGTTCGCTCCAGGTAGACCGTATCGTCCCCGAAGGCAGCCCGTGCCTCTCGCCGGGCCACCTCCAAGGCCGGCTCGAGCTCTTCTCGCCTGCGCACTAGTCGCATGCCCTTGCCGCCGCCTCCGGCGGCTGCCTTGATCAGCAGAGGGAAGCCAAGACGCTCGGCCGCCGAAGTCAGGTCGCTGCCCGTGTCCTCATCGCTCCCGGGGACGATGGGCACTCCCGCCTCCCGCATGAACCGACGGGCTGCCACCTTGTCGCCCAGGAGCCGAATAGTCTCGTAGTCGGGCCCCACGAAGATAAGCCCAGCTTCCACACAGGCCTGAGCGAACAGCGCGTTCTCGGCCAGAAACCCATACCCGGGATGCACGGCATCGGCCCCGGAGCGCACCGCCGCGTCCACGATGCGAGCGATGCTCAGGTAGCTTTCCCGAGAAGGCGCCGGGCCGATCCGGTAGGCCTCATCTGCCAGGCGCACGTGCAGGCCGGTTCGGTCGGCATCGGAGTAGACGGCGACCGTCCTCATGCCCAGCTCGCGGCACGCCCGGATGATGCGCACCGCGATCTCGCCTCTGTTGGCAATGAGTACCTTTCTGATCATCAGCTCGGATGGGTGAGTGTCAAAGAGGGATGTTGCCGTGCTTACGCGGTAGATTCTTCTGTCTCTTGTTCCGCAGCATCTGCAGAGCTCGGATCAGCCAGGGTCGAGTCTGTCTCGGTTCGATGACGTCGTCTATCAGCCCCCTCTCAGCTGCCACGAAGGGGTTGGCGAACCGCTCTCTGTACTCCACTACCAGTCGCGCCCGCAGGGCCTCGCGCTCCTCCTCGGGCGCGCTCGCCAGAGTCCGGCGATGGATGATATTGACCGCGCTCTCCGCTCCCATCACAGCCAGCTCGGCCATGGGCCACGCTACGGTCAGGTCGCCCCTGGTAGGGAGGGAGTTCATAACGCAGTAGGCTCCACCGTATGCTTTCCTGGTGATGACAGTCACGCGAGGGACCGTCGCCTCGCAGAAGGCGTAGAGCAGCTTGGCTCCCGAGCGGATGATGCCGCCGTGCTCCTGATCCAGCCCGGGCAGGAAGCCGGGGACGTCCTCGAAGACTACTAGGGGGATGTTGAAGCAGTCACAGAAGCGCACGAACCGGGCCGCCTTCTCAGAGGCGTTGATGTCCAGCACTCCGGCCAGCACCAGAGGCTGAGAGGCCACCACGCCGACGGGGTGCCCATCGAGCCGGGCAAAGCCCACTACGATGTTCTGAGCGTAGTCGGCATGTACCTCCAGAAACTGGCCGTCGTCCATAACCCTGGTGATGACCTCGTGCATGTCATAGGGCTGCGAGGGGCTCTCCGGCACTATCGAGTCCAGCGCCTCGTCCTGACGCTCGGGGTCATCTTCGGGCTCGAGGTACGGTGGGTCTTCCAGGTTGTTCTGGGGGAGATAGCTCAGCAACAGCCGTATCAGGGCTAGGCACTCCTCATCCCCCTCCACTCGGAAGTGAGCCACGCCGCTCTGCCCCGCGTGCACAGCCGCCCCACCCAACTGCTCAAAGGTTACCTCCTCGTGAGTCACCGCGCGGACCACGTCGGGGCCAGTCACGAACATGTAGGACGTGTCCTGGCACATGATCACGAAGTCGGTAAGAGCAGGGGAGTACACCGCTCCCCCGGCGCAGGGGCCCATGATGGCCGATATCTGGGGCACTACGCCCGACGCCAGCGTGTTCCGGAGGAAGATTCTGGCATACGCCGCCAGTGACTCCACCCCTTCCTGAATGCGGGCGCCGCCGCTGTCGTTGAGCCCCACCACCGGGGCACCGTTCTGGGTGGCTAGGTCCATCAGTCGGCAGATCTTGTCGGCGTGTGCCTGGCCCAGAGACCCGCCCATGACGGTGAAGTCCTGGCTGAAGACGTACACCAGCCGCCCCTCTATGCTGCCGTAGCCGGTGACCACCCCGTCCCCCAACGGGCCCACGCCATCGGGGCCGAATGCGGCGCCGCGGGACCGTGCGAACGGCCCTATCTCGACAAACGTATCGGGATCGAGGAGGACGGCGATGCGCTCTCGCGCTGTGAGCTTCCCCTTGGCGTGCTGGGTTGCCACCCTCTCGGGACCGCCACCGGCAAGGGACTCCGCCCGAAGCGCTTCCAGGCGGTCTCGCCACTCCTGCTGCTCGCCAACCGCCTCGCTATCCATCGCGCCCGCACTCCCCACCTGTCTGGCCTGCTAGCACTCTCTCGATTGCCCCCTGAAGCCGGCTGCGGGTGTCGGTAAGGCTCTCAGGAATGACCCGGGTATGGGCAAGGATGGGCATGAAGTTGGTATCCCCCTGCCACCGCGGTACCACGTGCACGTGCACGTGAGCCTCGATCCCCGCCCCGGCCGCCTTGCCCAGGTTCACACCTATGTTGAACCCGTCGGGCGATGCCAGGTTTCGGAGACCGGCCAGGGTCAGGTTCACCAGCTGCATGATCGAAAGCAGTTCGGCCTCCTGCAGCAGCTCGAGGGAGCCCACGTGACGGTTGGGGACCACCATCGCGTGACCGTTGTTGTACGGATATCGGTTCAGCATGACAAAGGCCCTCTCGGCTCGGTGTACCACCAGGTTGCTGCTATCGAGCCCTTCGGCCAGTGCCTGGCAGAAAATGCAGCCCGATGGCTTGTCTGCCGTGAGATACGGCATCCGCCAGGGCGTCCACAGGCGATCCATTTGCCACCTACTCCTGAGAGTCACGGCATTCTACCATCGCCTTCCACCCCGCTCAATCACCGCCATCGGCGCCAGCGCACAAGACTAGAGACAACACTGTCGAGCCGGCCCGCTCCGCCATGAATGGTCGGGCCAGGACAAGGCTAGGCCCGCCCTTCGGCCGGCTCAGAGCCTGCGGAGACCAGAGCAAAGGGGCAGGCTCCGCGTGCACCAGGATCTCTCCCAGCGGGTCTCTCGGTTGGCTTCCCAGGATGTAGAGATTGGACCACGATACTCCCAGGGAGGTCGCGCACCCATCCTCGAAGGGACCTCTGGCACCACGCGCCACTCAGAGGAACACGAGGTCTGGAGAGCAAGCCTCGATCGTCGTCCGCGCCTGCCTTCCTCCCAGGAGTGCACCTACCCGTGCGCGCTGTCCCCACGTACCTACCGCGCCCAGGGCACCTTCCTCCGAGGAGTGCACGCGCCCATGCGTGCCCTGCCTCCAGGCCCGCGCCGCGTTGGCACGCTCCGACGCAGTGACGCCCGATTGCCCAGGGGCGATCCGGCACAACCGTCCTCAGCCCACGCGCGTGCACTCGGGGACCTCGCGCTCGACGGGCCGGCGCGCTATGGGCAGGGCAGGGAAGCACCTTAGCGGATTCGCGGCTGAACACTCGTCCCCGATCCCGAGCTCCTATCAGCAGCAGCGTACAGGCGCATCCGGCCCACCGTCTGCTATAATGGTTATGTAAGATGCCGGCGGAGGGACCTCCGCCTCACGTGCGAGCCCTAGGAAATGGCCGATATCAGCGAATTGGGAGCCAAAGCAGCGCAGTTTCCCTGTCAGCCGGGCGTGTACATCATGCGAGACGGGGACGGGCATGTCATATACGTGGGCAAGGCCGTCAACCTGCGCAGCCGGGTGCGGTCCTACTTCCAGGCGTCCAATGCCCACGCCCCGAAGGTGCTGCGGCTGATGGAGAGCCTGGCCGACATCGAGTTCATAGTGACCTCCACCGAATTGGAGGCGCTGATACTCGAGTGCACGCTGATCAAGAGGTACCGGCCTCGCTACAACGTGCGCTTCAAGGACGAGAAGCGCTATCCCTTCATCCGGGTGGGATGGGAGGAGGACTACCCGCGCGTCTCCACCGTGCGCAGGATCGCCGACGACGGCGCCCGCTACTTCGGCCCCTACACTTCGTCCTGGGCCATGCGTGAGACGCTGGACCTCCTCCGCCGCCTGTTCCCCTACCGCACCTGCAAGGACGCTATGGACGGGGCCCGTCGGCGCGCCTGCCTCTACTACCACATCGGCCGCTGTCCGGGCCCGTGCGTCGGTGCCTGCACACCGGAGGAGTACCGCGAGGGGATCGAGCGCCTTTGCCTATTCCTCGAGGGCAAGTCCAATCAGGTGATCCGGGACTTGCGGGACAAGATGGAGGAGGCGTCGGCGCAGCTGCAGTTCGAGCGGGCTGCTGCCTTGCGGGATCAGCTCCAGGCCCTAGAACGGGTGGTAGAAAGGCAGAAGGTGGTGTCGTCCTCGCTCCAGGATCACGACGTGGTCGCCTTCGCCCGCTCCAACGGTTCCGCCTGCGTGCAGGTGTTCTTCCTGCGCGAGGGCTACCTGATCGGTCGGGAGTACTTCGTGCTGGAAGGCACCACCGAAGAAGAGGACAAGGAGATACTGGCTTCGTTCCTGGAGCAGTTCTACAGCGAGGCTTCTCACGTCCCCAGCGAGGTGATCGTTCCTCAGGCCCCGGAGTCCATGATGGTCATCGAGTCCTGGCTCAGGGAGAAGCGAGGCCGGCGGGTGAGCGTGCGGGTGCCCAAGCGCGGGGAGAAGCGCCAGCTGCTGAAGCTGGCCCAGGAGAACGCCGCCGCCACCCTCAACTCACTGCGCGCCGAGTGGGAGGCCGACGAGGGCCGTTCGGTGCAAGCGCTGGAAGAGCTGCGCCAGGCGCTGAACCTGAAGGAGATACCGGCGCGCATCGAGTGCTACGACATCTCCAATATCCAGGGAAGCCACGCCGTGGGCAGTATGGTCGCCTTCGTCAAAGGAGTGGCGCGGAAGAGCGACTACCGTCGCTTTCGCATTCGCACCGTTTCCGGCGCCGACGACTTCGCCATGATGGCCGAGGTGCTGCGCCGTCGCTTCGGGGCTCGGGACAAGTCCGCTTGCGATGAGTCGTTCGCCGCCCGTCCGGATCTCGTCGTGGTGGACGGGGGGAAGGGTCAGCTCCATGCGGCGCTGCAGGCCCTGGAGGAAGCAGGGGTTGAGGGCGTATCTGTCATCGGGCTGGCCAAGGAGCACGAGGACATTTACGTGCCCGGCAGGCCGGAGCCGCTGCAGTTGGCACGCGGCTCGCAGGGGTTGTTCCTGCTGCAGCGCATCCGCGACGAAGCGCACCGTTTCGCGGTGAGCTATCACCGAGGACTTCGAAGCAAAGCTGCCACGCGCTCCGTGCTGGAGGATGTCCCCGGCATCGGGCCGAAACGGCGTCGGTCGTTGCTCAGACACTTTGGCAGTCTGGAAGCCGTCAAGCAAGCCTCGGTGGACGAACTCGCCGCTGCTCCTGGCATGACCAGGAAGGTGGCGGAAGCGCTCAGACAAAGCCTGTAAGCCCGGCGCCACCCAAGAGGTAGTCATGCCTGCCGAACGCGCCCCATCCTGGAGTCGCTACCTGCGGCGCCTGCCTCTCTTCGCCGACCTGTCTCGCGAGGATATGGCCGCCCTGGCCTCGATCGCCATCATCCAGGACGTCCCGGCGGGGCGAAGAGTCTGGCGGCAAGGCGATCCGGGGGATCGGCTGATAGTGGTCCTCCGCGGTCAGCTGGAAGCCACCCGGGTCAACGTAGACGGACACCTGGAGCCGCTGGCCCGCCTGGTGGTCGGCTCCGCCAGCGGGGAGACTTCCCTTCTTTTGGGCGACGCCCACGACGCCACCCTCACAGCACTGGTACCCTCTCGCCTCCTGGTCCTCCACCGCAACCAATTCCAGGCGCTGGCCCGCAGTCGTCCCTCGCTCTCGGCCGCGCTGCGGCCTCGGGAGGACATCTGCGTCGCCCTGGAGGCACCCCGACTGCGCTGGCAGGAGCCGGACGAGCGCGTCACCCTGTACGAGCGGCGGCACCCGTGGGTGTTCTGGCGCTCCCTGTTCTGGCCCTTCTTGTTCGGCGCTCTGACGCCCCCAACGATCCAATTCCTCGGCCTTTCTTTCGAGTACCTGCTCTCGGCCGCGCTCATCGCCGTCGCCTGGGTGACTTGGCTGTGGCTCGAGTGGCGCAATGACGCCCTCGTCCTCACCACCAGCCGGATAGTCCGGGTGGAGAAGCAGCTGCTCTTCTACGAGCGTCAAGAGCAGGCCGCTCTGGACAAGATTCAGGACGTCAGCGTGGTGCGCCGCGGCCTAGCCGCAGCGGTGTTGGGCTTCGGCCACCTCACGGTGCAGACCGCCGGCGCCACCGGCCAGATAACCTTCTCGTATGCCCCTAGACCCGAGGCGATCAAAGACGCCATCTTCGCCGAGACCAGCCGATTCAACCGCCTGCAGCGCGCTTGGCGGCGGTACAACCTGGAGCAGGAACTGCGCCGGCAACTGGGGCTGG
Source organism: Anaerolineae bacterium (assembly GCA_013178015.1). NCBI lineage: Bacteria > Bacillati > Chloroflexota > Anaerolineae > Anaerolineae bacterium. The sequence continues at coordinate 35,970 of JABLXR010000009.1, read as the reverse complement.
TGCCGGCGACGGACCCGGACGAGCCGGAAGCGGTGTCCCGTCCCTCCCTTCCCCAGCCTCAGGGAGCGTTGGACGCGGCCGCCCTCAGGCTCACTCACCTGATCAACGACGGCCTGCCCCGACTACGGCGCCAGGAAGGAGACGTAGTGCTCTGGCGCAAGCACTGGGTGGTGCTCTTGCGGAGCCTGGCCTGGCCGGTGGTGACGGCGGCTGCCCTGGCAGGCGTTCCTCTGCTGGCTGGAGTTAGCCTGCCTCAACCGGTATCCCTGGGAACGGCCGGTCTGTTCCTGGCCTGGGTCTGGTGGCAGTGGGAGAACTGGCGCAATGACGTGTACGTGCTCACGCCGGACCGAGTCATTGACATCAAGCGCCTGCCGCTGCGGCTGCACGCGTCCCAGCGTGAGGGCAACCTGCTCAACATCCAGAATGTGACCTACGTAGTGCCGGGCCTACTCGCCGGCCTTCTCAACTACGGCCATGTCACCATCGAGACCGCGGGCCAGGTAGGCAACTTCACCTTCGAATCGGTGTTCGCGCCAGCGGAAGTCCAGGCCGACGTGTTCCGTTACCTGGAGGCCAGTCGCGAGAGGCTACAGGCAGGTCAGCAGGCGGCGCAGAGCGAAGCCCTGGCCGACATCCTCGCTGCCTACGAGCGCCTCCGGAGCGACGCCGGCAAGGCCGGCAGCCATCCTGCCCGGGCCGACTTGCCCTAGGCTGGCAGCAGCCGCACGAACCTTCTCCTGCCCACCCGCAGCACCCGGCTCCCATCGGCGAAGGATACGGCGGTATCGAGCGCCTCGACTCGGTCTCCGTCTAGGTACACGCCCCCCTGCTCAATCAGCCGGCGCGCCTCGCTACGGCTGCCGGCCAGCTCGGCGGTCACGATCGCATCCATTACGGTGGCACCTTGGGGCACGCGCACCTCAGGCATGTCCTCGGGCAGCTCCTGCCGCTGGAACACCCGCACGAACTCCGCCTCGGCTTTCTGTGCTGCCTCAGCGGAGTGCATCTGGGTCACGATCTCCCTTGCCAGCCGCATTTTCAGGTCCCGTGGATTGGCCCCTTCGGAGATCGCCTTCTTCATGGCCGCGATCTCCTCCTCGGGGACGTCGGTGACCAGCCAGAAGTAGTCGAACAGCACGCCATCGGCAAGGGACATCACCTTGCCGTACATCTCCTCTGGCGGATCGTCCAAGTCAATGGTGTTGCCGAAGCTCTTGCTCATCTTGCGCCCGTCGGTGCCCAGCAGGAGCGGCACAAGGAGCACGTCCTGAGGACGTTGACCCATGGCGGCCTGCAGTTCGCGGCCGGCCAGGTTGTTGAACTTCTGATCTGTACCCCCGAACTCCACATCGGCGCGAATCATCACCGAATCATACGCCTGCAACAGAGGGTACATGAGCTCCATCAGCGTGATGGGCAGACCGTTCTCGTAGCGGCGCCGGAACGTGTCGTGCGCCATCATCTGCGCCAGGGTGAAACGGGAGGTCAGATCGAGGACGTCGGCGAGACTGAAACCCTCGTACCATTCGCTTTGCCAGCGCACTTCGGTACGTTCGCGGTCGACCACCTTGAAGAACTGGTTCATGTAGGTCTCGGCATTGGCCAAGACCTCTTCGCGGGAGAGCATCTGGCGGCTCTCATCGCGGCCGGAGGGGTCGCCTATCTGGGCCGTCCAGTCGCCTACCACCAGCACCACCACGTGTCCTAGGTCCTGGAACTGGCGCAGCTTGCGCAGACCGACCGCGTGCCCGATGTGCAGGTCGGGCTTGCTCGGATCGAAGCCCTGCTTCAGGCGAAGCTTCTCCCCGGAGCGCAGCCGCTCCTCTAGTTCCTCCCGGACGATCACCTCGGCCACCCCCCGTGTGAGCAACTGCTCCAGGTCCACCACTTCCTCCGCGATTCGCTTTCGTAGTCCCAAGACCTGCGATTATAGCACAGCCGGTCGCTTCACGGCCCTCTGCTGGCGCGGCCCGCGCGGCCGGGGGCGACGGCAGCCTGCGGCAAGCCTCCGCGGCCACGGCTCGACCCAAGTGCCGCCCCCGGTAGGGGCGAACCTTGTGTTCGGCCGGGGTAACGCATCCCGACCACCGGCGGGTGAACACAAGGTTCGCCCCTACGTAGGCGACGGTGCCACCAGCCACAGGCGCGCCACCGCGTCCACGACGGGTGCCATCGGCGGCGGGGACGATCATACATCCGCGACGCATGCCACTGGCCGCGGATTCGTTCCCGCGTCCACCACAGTGGAACGTCCCGCTCAGCCTGCTCCTGCCTGCTCGCAAGAGTCGGCCAGAAGCCGGGCCTTCGCCAGCACTTCCTCGTAGATGCCTGAGGTGCAGGCAACCACCGTCAGGGGCCTCCCGCGGCGCCGTAGCTCGATACTGTGCGGCCGGGAGTCGCCGACCACATCATCTACCTCACTCGATCTCGCCCGCTCTCGGCGGCAGCCGTGGGCCGTCAAGCCGGCTCGCCTGGCGCCAGGACGCCCTGAAAGCAGCAGTAGGCTGTTGATGATGAGGTCCTTCCGGGCCCTGCCTCCGGCCGGCTCAGCCTCGACACCGGGCTCGTTGAGCCGAACGCTGTATCGGTACCGGGCTGAATAGATGACGCCGATAGTGAGAGCCGCCAGCACCAGCAGTGTCCCGGCCGCTCGCCCACCGCACTGGGCTTCGCCCTGCGGTCGGGAGGTTTTGACACCGGTCCGGCCCTCCCCCTACAATGCAATGCGGCACGCGGTGCTTGGTTGTAGTGATACGATGGCAGCCGCGGCCATAGTTTTTGCTGCAAGGGGTCTCACCATGGCGATGAGCAGCGCCGAGCTCAGGCGCTCATTCCTCCAATTCTTCCAGGATCGCGGCCACACCGTCGTTCCCAGCTCGCCTCTGGTTCCGGCCGGCGACCCGACGCTGCTCTTCACCAATGCCGGAATGGTGCAGTTCAAGGCCATCTTCCTCGGGGCGGAGAAGGCTCCTTACGCCCGAGCCGTGACCTCCCAGAAATGCCTGCGCGTCAGCGGCAAGCACAATGACCTGGAGAATGTGGGCCCTTCGCCCCGGCATCACACCTTCTTTGAGATGCTGGGTAACTTCAGCTTCGGAGACTACTTCAAGCGCGAGGCCATCGCCTTTGCCTGGGAGTATGTGACCGGGGTGCTGAAGCTGACCCCGGAGAGGCTCAGCTTCAGCGTGTACCAGGAAGATGATGAGAGCTTCAACCTCTGGCAGGAGATCGCCGGCGTGGGTCCCGACCGTATCTTCCGCCTGGGCGCGAAATCGAACTTCTGGACCATGGGCGATACGGGCCCCTGCGGGCCGAATACCGAGATCTTCTACGACATGGGGCCGGATTACTGCACCTGTGGCGATCCAGCGTGCTCTCCTGCCCTGGACAACGGCTGCAACCGCTGGCCAGAGATCTGGAACCTGGTTTTCATGCAGTACAACATGGAAGTGGACGGGTCGCTGTCCGAGCTTCCCGCCAAGGGGGTGGACACCGGCATGGGCCTGGAGCGCGTGGCGGCCATCCTCCAGGGGGCAAACACCAATTACGACACCGATCTCTTCCTGCCTCTCATGGACGAAGTGCAGCGACTCCTGGGTCATAGCGAGGAGGAGCGCCGGCGGCACACCGTCTCCTATCGCGTCATCGCCGACCATGCCCGCGCCGTGACCTTCATGATCGCCGACGGCATTCAGCCCGGTAATGAGGGGCGAGGTTACGTGCTCCGCCTGCTCCTGCGCCGTGCGGCCCGGCACGGGAGGCTCATCGGCTTCACGCAGCCCTTCCTCGCTCAGATAGCCGACATCGTCATCGAGCAAATGGGCCCCCACTATGCCGAGCTGCCCGCTCGCCGGGATTACATCCGTCAGGTGGTAGAGCAGGAGGAGGAACGGTTCCAGCAGACCTTGTCCACCGGGCTGGCGCGGTTGTCCGAGCTGGCTCAGAACCTTGAGGCCCGCGGCCTTAGCGAGATTCCGGGCGAGGAAGCCTTCCGCCTCTACGACACTTATGGGTTCCCCATAGATCTCACCCTCGAGGTGGCGCGAGACGCCGGTCTCTCGGTGGACATGGATGGTTTCCGGGCCGCTCTGGAGGAGCAGCGCCAGCGCGCTCGGGCAGCTCAGGCGTTTGCTGCAGCCGCCCCGGAGCTTGAGCGCCACCGCCGACTCCTGCAGAACCTCGTCCGAGCTGGCAAGCTGTCGGAGCAGGGAACGACACGCCTCCACCTCGAGACGACTTTCGCCGAGACCGAGATCCTCGCCCTTCTCACCGACGACGGCGAGGTCAATTCTGCCCACGAGGGCGACCATGTGGGTGTCGTCTTGCGAGAGACCCCCTTTTATGTCGAGAGCGGGGGCCAGATAGGCGACACGGGAATCATCGGAGTCTACCAGAGCGATGACCTCGATGAGGAACCCATGGCCGCTCTGGAAGTCCAAGAGGTGAGGGCACTCATACCCGGGCTGCCTGTCCATTGGGGCGAAGTGGTTCGCGGGCGGCTGGAGGTCGGACAGACCGTCTGGGCTATGGTGGACTACGAGCGGCGCATGGACATAGCCCGCAACCACACCGCCACCCACCTTCTTCACAGCGAGCTTCGCTACGTGCTCGGTCAACACGTGCAGCAGGCCGGTTCGCTGGTCACACCGGAGCGCCTCCGGTTCGACTTCACCCACTCCGGCATGCTGACTCAAGAGGAGCTAACCGAGGTCGAACGGCTGGTCAACGAAGCTATCCTGGCCGACTACCCGATTGAGTGCCGTGTGCAGGAGTACCAGGAGGCTCTCGAGGAAGGAGCCATGGCTCTCTTCGGCGAGAAGTATGGCGATCGAGTGCGGGTGGTCGCCATCGGTGAAGCAGGGGCCGAGTTCAGCAAGGAGTTGTGCGGCGGCACCCACGTCGAGCACACCAGCCAGATCGGCTTCTTTCACATCATCTCTGAAGGCAGCGTCGGCGCCGGAGTGCGCCGAGTGGAAGCCGTGACCGGCAGGGCAGCGCACACCCTGGCGCTGGAGCGCCTTCAGGCCATCGAGAGCGCCGCCACTTTCCTCGGCACCAAGCCCGAACAGGTGGACCGGCGGGTCCTCCAGCTCATGGAGCGGGTGCAAAGCCTGGAGAGAGAGGTGGCCGCCCTGCAACGGGAGGCCGCCACAGCGCGGCTCTCCGGGGCACTGCAGAACGTGGCCGAAGTAGACGGAGTCAAGGTACTTGCCATGCAGGTAGAGGCTCCCGACGTGGAGACCATGCGGGAGATGACCGACTTCCTGCGCGATCGGCTCCAGTCTGGCGTGGTCATCCTCGGCGCCGTCATAGACGAAAAGCCGGCATTCGTGGCCTCGGTCACCCGGGACCTGGTGGGTCGCGGCCTCAGCGCCGCCCGGTTGGTGAAGGAAGTGGCTCGGGTGGTCGGCGGTGGCGGTGGCGGCCGAGATACCATGGCCCAGGCCGGCGGCCGGGATCCAAGCAAAGTGAGCGATGCGCTAGCGGGCGTGCCCGCGTTGGTCCACACCAGCATACAGGGCGGTTCCGGGGCCTGATCAGCGGGCTCCATGGAGTACCTGCGCTCCGGTCGCCCCTTTGCCGTGCTGGACCCGGGCACGGCCTATGCTAAGGCTCTGATCGTGCATCGCGGCCCAGCCGGCAGGTGGGTCGTGGCCGGAGCAGGGGTTGTGTCCTACCCCCGCCGGCGCTGCGGAGAGGGGAGCTTCTACCCCAGCCAGGCGCAGGCTGCCAGCGAGGCGCTGCGCCGGGCTACTCAGAGGACGCTCCGACTGGCCGGCCGCGAGCTGGTTCCGGCCTGCGTTCTCATCTCCATCCCCATGCCTCCTGCCCTGCTGACTGTTCACAGTGGGAAGGTCGTCCGGCCCCGGCCCTTGGCCCCCATCGGGCCTCAGGAAGCGCTTTCGCGAACGATGGCCATCGAGCGGGCCGCCATCGAAGGCGCCCGCGCTAGTTCCCCTCAGCAGGGAGCAGGAGCCACGCCTTTCTGGCTGGGAACGGCCTGGCACGCGGCCTCGGTGGACGGCCGTCCGGTCACGGCCCTCGAGGGATTCCGGGGCACCGATGTCCACCTTGAGGTTGGCGTGGCCACGGTCGACGCTTCGGCGTCTTTCTGGCGGGACTGGGGCCACTCCTTGGGCGTTCGGCCCATACTGGTACCGGAGTCTCTGTGGGTCGGTCAGGTCCTGCCTCGTCATCCCGGCTGCTTGCTCCTCGACCTAGGGGGGCACCGCACTCACATCTACCTTCAGGGGAGCGAGGGGGGGTTGTGCCGGGCCGAGCTCCCCATTGGAGGCCATTACTTCACTCGGTATCTCTCCTTGGCAGCCGGAGTCTCTCCTTCGCGAGCCGAGCGCCTGAAGCTCGCCTACTCAGGGGGCCGTCTTCGGTCTCCATCGGAACAGCGCACCCGGCAGGTCATCCGCCATGCCTTGCGCACGTGGACTCGGCGGCTCGTGACGGTTCTGGCCGCGGTTGGCCAGCCCCTGCCCGGCCGGTGGCTCGCCACCGGTGCCGGCTCCTCCCTGCCCGACCTGTCCCTCTTGCCCGGTCTCTTGGCCAGTGATAGCATCTTACCGCTCCATAGATACCCAGTCCTGCAGCCCCTGGCGCTTGACGACGCCTGCCGGAACCTGGTAGCGGGTCCGGAGCGACTGGGTCCCGCCCACGCGGTCGCTCTGACTGTGGCTGACTGGTGGGTGCGCCTCGGGGTCGAGCCAGACGCTCGAGCTCAGGTGGTGAGGGTTGCACGTATGGCCAGTGCAGCAGGCTTCGAGGTAGACGCGGATTGGCTGAAATCGTAGAGGCGTTACCCGATGAACCGCTCTCGGCGATCCGCTCCAAGCTGCTCGCCGCCACTGAGCGCGACGTCATACTGGTGGTGCCTCGCGGGACCCGCTCGATGCAGACCGCAGTGGGGGCCAAGGTAGTGGCGCGAGCAGTGTTGGACCACCGGCTCCGCCTGGCAATAGTCACCCACGACAGTGCTACCTACCGCCATGCCCGCGATGCGGGCCTGTCGGTGTTCTCCAGCCTGGAGCGGGCCGAGACAGCTCGCAGGTGGCGCACCCCGTCCCGGCCCACCAGCATCGCTGAGCGGCGCCGCCCGGCACAGTCCGATGCCGCGGTCGCTCCGGATACGCATTCCTGGGCAGAGCGGCTCTTGGGGCTGAGCCTGCTGGTAGCCCTCCTCGTTGCCGTGGGCGGGGGGACGGCGTTCTTGCTCCCCGAAGCCACAGTCAGGGTCAGGCCGGCGTCGCAGGAACTGGCGGCCGAGGTGCGTCTCTCGGTGGTGCCGGGGCTGGAGCAGGTAGACTATGAGGCAGTGGCCATCCCCGGACGCAGCATCACCGCCGTCCTCACCGGCACGGGCAGCCAAGCCACCACCTCTCGGCGCGACGTTCCCGATGCTCGTGCCACCGGCACCGTCGTCTTGGTGAACCAGCGTGCCCTGCCCGTGACCGTGCCCGCCGGGACCATCGTCACCACCGCTTCCGGGGTGCCCGTGCGCTTCCGCACTACCGTTGAGGTGCAGCTGCCCGGGGTGCGCGGCTCTTCCGCTCCCGTCCCCGTCGAGGCAGTAGATCCTGGGCCCCAGGGTAACGTGGGTGCCTACCTCATCAACCGGGTGGAGGGCACCCTGGCCAGCCAGATCAGCGTCGTCAATGAGGAGCCTACCCAGGGAGGCTCGGTCCGCCAGGTAGGGGCCGTCACCGAGGCCGACCGGGAGCGACTCCGCCAGGCGCTTCTGCAGCGCCTGGAGCAGGAAGCTCACACGGTAGTGCAGTCCATGCTCGAACCGGGAGACATCGCCATCCGCGAGAGCCTACGGCGGACCCGCATCCTCGGCGAGGGCTACGACAAGATGCTCGGGGAGGCTGCCGAGCAGATCACCTTGACCATCCGGGCCGAGTTCGAAGAGATCGCCTTTGCCGAGGGCGACGCTAACCGCATCGCTCTGGCCGGGCTCCAGGGCGCTGTCCCGGAGGGCTACCAGTTGCTCGCCGAGGGGCTGCGGTTCCAGATCACCTCCACCGAACGAAGCGACAATGGCACCCTGCTCGTCACCGTGGTGGCCAGCGGCATCGTTCGCGCTCGCGTGGATCCCGGCCAAGTTAGGGACTTGGTGCTGGGTCTGCCGCGCGAGGAGGCGGAAAGCCGGCTCAACCAGGCCTTCGCCCTCGCCGAGCCGGCCCGTGTCTCCACCAGGCCCGGGTGGGCCGCCAGCGTGCCCCGCTTCGGTTTCCGCGTCCACGTGGACCTGGTCTACTAGGATGGCCGTCATCCTGGCCCTCGATGTGGGTGAGAGACGCATCGGAGCCGCCGTGGGCAGCACCGAGAGCGGGCTGGCCCGGCCTTACGCTGTGTGGCAGAGCCACGGACGGGAGCGAGACGCGATGCGGATACGGGAGCTAGCCGCCGAGACCGGTGCCGATCTACTGCTGGTCGGGCTGCCATTGCAGTCGGACGGCACGCCCAGCCCGCAGGCGGAGCGCGTCCGCCGCTACGTGGAAGGCATGATCCCCTCTCTGCCCCTCCCCGTAGAGTTCCGTGACGAAGCTTACTCCACGCAGGACGCTCAGGCGCTGCTGAGAGAGAGCGGGGCCGGGCGTCGTCGGCGCCGCGAATTGGAGGACGCAGCTGCGGCAGCCGTGATCCTGCAGAGCTACCTGGATTCGACAGGCTGCCGCACCACTGGGGCAGGCAGCTGATGCCCTCCCGCAGCGCCTCGCGTCGCCGACCATCTGCCCCGGTCTCCCGCCCCCTGCTGCTACGCCTCCTGGGGGGCGCCTTCTACCTGCTGTTCGCTCTGGCCCTCACAGCAGCCCTGCTCTTTGCCCTCTATAGCTGCGTGGTTGCGCCCGCCCGGGAGAACTCCTCACCGTTGGCAGAGCGCACCGAGGCCGTCCCGAGTGAAGGCCTCAAAGGACTGGCGGTACAGTTGCTCCTTGCCACCAAGGAGGAGGAGCTGGTACCGGTGTCGGACGACCCCGACGCGCCTCCCGTCGCCTTTGAGGTCCACCCGGGCGAGTCCGCCTCGGACGTCGCCATCCGGCTCCAGAACGTCGGCCTGATTCGGGATGCATCCGCGTTCAAGCTGCTCTTGCAGCACCATGGCCTGGACCGTCACATCGAGGCGGGGCGGTTTCAGCTTTCCCCAGCCATGAGCAGCAGGGAGATTGCCACCGCGCTCCTGAGCGCTCAGGGTCACGACACCGTGCTGGTCACCCTGGAGGGCTGGAGGCTGGAGCAGGTCGCTGCAGCAGTGCAGGAGGCCTTTGGAGCAGGCGATGAGTTCCTGTCCCTGGCTACTTCCCGGGCCGCGGACTTCGTCCCCTTCTGGGTAGGGCGGCCGCCCGAAGTGGCCAGCGTAGAGGGCATGCTCTTCCCCGACACCTACCGTCTCTCTCCTGATGCCACGCCGGAGACCATCCTTAGTACGATGGTCGGCAACTTTGAGCAACGCTTCGGGCCGGAGCACCGCGCCCGGGCGGCAGAGATGGGGCTCACGCCCTACCAGGTGCTCATCATCGCCAGTATCGTGGAGCGGGAGGCTGTAGTCCCCGAGGAGAGGCCCCTAATCGCCGGGGTGTTCCTTAACCGGCTCGAGGCCGACATGCTGCTCGAGGCGGATCCCACGGTGCAGTACGCGCTGGGCTGGCAGGAGGACACCAGACGTTGGTGGAAAGTGCCTTTGCTCCTCGCCGACCTCAGATCCACTCACTCCCCCTATAACACCTACTTGAGCCCGGGCTTGCCACCGGGACCCATCTGCAGCCCCAGCCTGGCCTCGATCGAGGCCGTCCTGTGGCCGGCAGAGACCGACTACCTTTACTTCGTAGCTCGGGGCGATGGCTCCCACGTATTCAGCCTCACCTTCGACGAGCACCTGGCCAATGTCGCCCGCTATCAGGGCGGGTAGACGACGGCTGCTGGCCGGCGCCGGAGCCCTATTCGCTGGCCTTTTTGTCACCGCCGGCTGTGGAGGGAGGTTAGACATTCGTTTCCCCCGCCGCCCACCCAAGCTGTACCGGCTGGGCCTCGTGGCTCCCTTTGAGGGGCTGTTCGCCGCCACTGGGTACGAGGCCCTGGAGGCCGCCCGCTCTCAAATCCAGGAATGGAACGATCGTTACCGCCCCGCCGGCTTCCAGGTACAGGTATGGGCAGTGGACGACAGCAATGATGCGGACCAGGCCCGCCTGCGGGCACTGGAGCTGGCTGCCGACCCGCATCTGGTGGCGGTGGTGGGGCACCTGGCCCCGGAGACGAGCTCCACGGCTGCCCCGACTTACCTGGCCTCCGGACTCCTGCAGGTCTCGCCCGTGCCTCTGGCCACGACAGCCAGCGGTCAGGAACCCGGATTGGTGGTCAGCTTGGCCCCATCGCTGTCGGACCTGGCGGAGCTGCTCACCCCGCAGGTGGAGGGCGCGCTTCGCTCTGAGGGTATCCTCCGAACTGGCCTCAACCTGGCCCCCGCCCCTGCAGATGCGGAGAAGGTCGCCGCCGACTGCGGCTTGCTCGAACTGGCCTACCGGCTGAGCACTGATCCTCACCCACCTCGTGACGTGTCACTCCCCCTGGGGTACTGCCCAGCGGCGCTGGTCAAGACCTTCCCGGAGATCACCTTCCACGCTGCCACCACCGGGCCTGCCCCGTCCGCTGCCTCCCTGGTGGCCTCAGCGACTCATTGGGCGCTGGAAGCCGTCGCCGCGGCGGGCCCCCGCGTCACTCGGGAGGCAGTGGTCGCGGCCGCCCTGGCGACCATACAGGCGGCAGGCTGGCGGCGGGAGGAAGGCGTGTACCGGCCCCAGCCCCAGAGCCTTGACTGGTATCCCTGCCCAGCGCAGGAGTGACCCTGACGTAGCCACCGGCCGCGAGTTGCGGTGCCCCGCCGCCTGCCCGCTACGCCAACTCCCGAGGAGTTCGCGCGCCTACACGCGAAGGAGCTCTGGCAGCAGCGCTTCTACTTCGAGCGCCGTCGCGCCGCGGGGGGTGCGGACGCCTCAAGGGAGACAATCAACAACCTCCGAGGAGTTCGCGCGCCCACGCGCGAAGGAGCTCTGGCAGCAGCGCTTCTACTTCGAGCGCCGTCGCGCCGCGGGGGGGGGGTGCGGACGCCTCAAGGGAGACAATCAACAACCTCCGAGGAGTTCGCGCGCCCACGCGCGAATGGACCCGGCGACACACGTCTCCGTCCCGGCGCCGGAGACCCGAGCTCGCTGGAAGACCCGTCCCTCTGATCTTGAGCTCTCGCCGGAGTTCGGCTACGCATCGAACCATGATATAATCGACATAGCGGAGTCGGTCGGGCGGTCGCGGGCACGGTGATGCCCGAGGAAAGTCCGAGCTCCACAGAGCACGGTGCTGGGTAACGCCCAGGCGGGGTGACCCGACGGAAAGTGCCACAGAGACATACCGCCGCAGCCCTTGTTGCGGCAAGGGTGAAAAGGTGGTGTAAGAGACCACCGGCACGCCGGGTGACCGGCGTGGCCAGGCAAACCCCACCGGGAGCAAGGCCAAGCCGGAGCAAGGCCCTAGATGGCCGGGGGCTGCTCGTCCTTGAGGCTCCAGGTAGGCCGCTAGAGCCGGCAGGTGACTGCCGGCCCAGATAGATGACCGCCGCCCCGGCATGCTGGGGGCACAGAACTCGGCTTACAGACCGACTCCCGCGCCCGGGGGCCAGGCAGCTGGCCCCCGTCTCTTCTTCCGACCAGCAGGGCGACGCGCTACAGGCGCACCTCCTCTCCTCGCTCGGCCGACTGATAGATCGCATCCAGGATTCTCATCACCTCGAGACCCTGCTCGCCAGTCGCCGAAGGCTGGCGATCCTCCAGGATGCAGCGGGCAAAGTGCTCCTGCGGCGTCTCCACCTCTGCCGGCAGCTTGGGCGCGACGGCCACATACTCGCCCTCCCGCTCCCGGAAGATGCGGGCCTCGAACTGATACCCGGCATCCACGTTGCGGTGCAGGATGCCAGCCCGGGTGCCGTAGATCTGGGTCAACATCTCCTCCCGCAGCTCGCCGTTGGCGGCCCAACTCGCTTCCAGCACTAGGGTGGCCCCGTTCTCGAAACGCACGAAGGCCGAGGCCATGTCCTCTACGTCGAACGACTTACCCTGTCGGGCGGCAATCTCGCGACCAAGCGCCGAGTACGTAGCCCCGCAGACGGACTCCGGCTTCGGGTAGCCCATGAGCCAGAGGGCCAGGTCGAGCCGATGCACTCCCAGGTCCACCAGAGGCCCACCGCCGGCCAGCTCCTTAGAAGTGAACCAGCCTCCCAACCCTGGGATTCCGCGGGTGCGGTGCCACCACGATCGGGCGTGGTAGACCTCTCCCAGACCCCCTTCACTGGCGAAGCGGTGGAGAGCGACTGCTGCCGGGGTGAAGCGATAGTTGAAGTGAATCATGAGCTTGCGGCCCGTCTCGCGGCTAGCTTGAAGCATCTCCGCGGCCTCGGCGGCCGTCCGAGCCATGGGCTTCTCACAAAGCACGTGCTTCCCCGCCCGCAAGGCGGCTATCGTCACCGGCGCGTGGAGGAAGTTGGGCAAGGCCACCACGACGGCATCAATGTCTGGCCGAGACAGCAGTACCTCATAGATGGTAGTCCGCTCGCATTCACCGAACTGGTCGGCCACGCGGCCGAGCCGATCCTCGTCCGCATCGCAAAGGCTCACGAGCTCAGCGTGTGGCGCGGAGCGCAGGCGCTCCGCGTGATGGCGACCGGCTCCCAGGCCGATGACCGCGAACCTCACCCGATCTTCTCCCATGCCTACCTCGCGTGTCAGCAGTGTGATGATGAAGCGGCGCTCATGACGTCCTCGCGGCCACGGAAGCCGCCCTTCGGGCAGCGGCTAGACGAAGGGAAGCACCACCTGCGTCAGTCGGAACCAGTCGGTCCCCGTGATGATGTTGCAGGCCAGCAGAAGGAACACCAGGAGCATGATGAGCCCACATCCAATCCCGGTGCAGGAGCAGCCTCGACCGAAGCCGAACCGCTGCTGCAGCCAGTCGAAAAGCCACGAGAGCAGAAGCAGCTGGATGATTCCTCCCAGGCATCCGCCTCGCCGATCGTAATCCACCGCCTGCCTCCTTGAACTCGTAGCCAACCGCCTGAGCCCGGCCATATATCACAGGCATCGCTCGCGTTCGTCGCCCGACTCGACCTGGCCCCCTACAACGCGCCCCTCGTGCCTACGGTAGCAGCACCACCTTGAGCGACTCCTCGCCGCGCTCCGCCAGCTCCAGCGCCTCCTGGAACCGCTCCAGAGGCAGAGTGTGGGTCACCAAGGCTCGTCCATCGACGCTCCCCTCCTGCAGGAAACGGATGGCGTTGGGGTAGCAGTACGGACCCAGGTGCGCCCCCAGTACATCGAGTTCCTTCTGATCCCCAATGATGGACCAGTCCACCGATGCCGGCTCGGCCATGACGCTGAACTCGACGAAACGGCCCAGCTTCCGGATCATCTGCAGTCCCTGGTACACACCTTTGGGTGACCCGGTGACCTCGATGTAGACATCGCAGCCGTACCCATGGGTGAGGTCCATCACCTTGGCGATGACGTCTTCCCGGGCAGGGTTGAGAGCCAGGTCGGCGCCTAGCTTCCGGGCGACTTCCACCCTGGATTCCCGCACGTCCAATCCGATGAGCATGCCGGGGGACTTCATCCGCGCCACCTGCAACATGCACAGCCCGATCGGGCCCATGCCAGCGATGACTACCGTCTCTCCCAGTTGGATGTCGGCCCGCTCCACAGCATGAATGGCGCACGCCAGGGGCTCGATCAGAGCGGCCACCGGGGCCGGCATTTCCTGGGGTACCTTGTGAACGATGCTATCCGCCGGGAACTTCATGTACTGGGCCCAGGAGCCCTGGGCTCGCTGCCGGAAGCCGAAGATGTCGTGCTGCTCGCACATCCAGTACTGGCCGCGGCGGCAGTATCGGCAGGTCCAGTCGGGCACGATCTGCTCCGCCACGGCGGCGTCGCCGACGCGGACGCCGTGCCGCTCCTGCGCCCCTTCGCCCAGGGCCACCACAGTGCCCACAAACTCGTGCCCGGGAATTACCGGCGGCTGGATGTAACGGGGGAACACATCCGAGCCCCAGATCCGCGCCGCTCCGTGCGCTGCCTTCACGTCACTGGCACACACGCCAGTCGCCGTCACCTTGACCAGGACCTCTCCCGGACCCACTTCGGGCATGGGCACTTCTTCCAGCCGGTAGTCGCCCACCCCGTGACACACCACCGCCTTCATCCTGTCTCCTGCCACTTGGCACCTCCTCACAACGACGTCACCGTTGGCTCCCGCCACGGGCAGCACCGACTCCGGTGTCCGTGGACCTCGCCTCCGCCGCTGGCCCAGCGCTTGCAGTGCATCGGTGTGTCTGCTACAAACGCCCCGTATCGTGCCGGGCGAGCACACAGCCGTCACTGGAGGAGTCACACATGGAGAAGCGCTTCCGGGCCCTGCGAACGATCGGCACCCTGCTCAAGATCCTAGCTTGGATCGAGCTGGTAGTGGTGATCCTAATCTCCATTTTCCTGGTCATAGGAGGCTCCGTTGGCTCCTTGGGCCAGACTCTCGGCCGCGACCTTCCAGGGGTAGCCATAGGCGGCGTGTTGGCCGCCATCGTCACCGGCGCCGGCACGTTGCTGGCAGGAGTCGTCTGGTTCCTGGTCCTGTACGCCGCCGCCGAGGGTATCTACGTCATCCTCTCCATCGAAGAGAACACTCGACTGACCGCCGTGGCCATGTCGGGCCGCTCGTCTATGTAGCGCCGGAGACACCCTCCGCCACAGTCGCAGCTGGTGCCGGCACCACCCGTAGCCATTGGCTGACCACCAGGCAGATGCCGGCCACTGCGGCACCGAACAAGAAAGTGGACTGGAAGCCGAAGCGCTGCCACATCAGCCCGCCCAGCGCCGGCACGAACAACGCCGCGATGTGGTTGATAGTCTGCGACATGGACATGTTCGCCGTCACCTCCGACGCCGGAGCGATCTTCCGGAAGTAGGAGTTGACGGCGATTCCGAACCCCGCCATCACGCTGTCGCCCACGAAGAGCACGTACAGCAAGGGCAGCCAGGATACGTAGGCGTAGCCCAGGCATATGAGCACGATGGTGACGAAGTACGCCGTCATGGTGACTCGTTCACCCAGTTGTGCCACCAGCCTCCCCTGAAGGCTGGCTACGTAGGTTACCAGCAGACTGCTCGCTAGGAACAGGACTGCGGTAGTCTGCGTCCGGATGCCGTAGGTGTTCACCAGCAGGAAGATGGCGAAGGTGCTGAAGATGTGGCGCCGGCTGCCCATGAGGAAAGTGAGGGCATAGAAGACCCAGTATCTGGCCCGAAAGACCACCTTCTGCTGCTTCTGCCGCACCTGCACCCGATGGCCGCTGCGCAGGCAGAAGAGCCCGCCCAGAGCCGTTAGTAGCCCGGTGAGCATCAGGGTGTGGCGGAACCCCAGCGGGCCCACGGCGAAGAACACGAACGCGGTGGCCAGCACAGCAGCCGCCGCGTTCACCGAGCCCATGCGCCCGAGCAGCCGGGGCGTGTCCCCACCCTCGGACTCCATCAGGGCCACGGCCGAACTGGCCGGATGGTAGATGTGGAACCCGGTGGAGAAGACCATCAAGTATGCCAGAAGGCTGAGCATGCCAGTGGCCAACCCCATCAGGGCCAGGCCTACGCCCGTGGCCACCACGCTCGCCGTAGCCAGCGTGAGCTCCGAGGCAAACAGGGCCAGGTAGCTGGTGGCGAATCCCAGCACCCCGGGCACCTCGCGGAGGGACTGCAATATCCCCATCTGCGCCGGCCCGATGGCGAGTTCTTCCACCGCAAAGTTGTTGAACACCGCCATCCAGATGTTGAAGCCCACGCCCATGAAGAAGTTGCTCACCAGGAGCGTGCGCACCACTCGCTTCCGGCTCATCCAGCTCCTCTGTCGGCCGACTGAACCGCAAGTCTACGCCAGCGGCAACGGCACCAGCAAGGTAAGGACATGCACTCCGAGACGGGCCCCGCTAACATGGGGGCGACGATTGCGGCACCGATCCCCACGGAGGTATGCCTTGAGAGACGGAACTGCCTTCCGACTGGTCTTGGTGACGGCACCCGAGGAGGCCGCGGCACTGATCGCCGAGCGCCTGGTCGCCGAGTGCCTGGCCGCCTGCGTCAATGCCCTGCCCGGGCTGCGCTCGACCTACCGCTGGCAGGGGGAGGTCCAGCAGGACCAAGAAACGCTTCTCCTGATCAAGACGAGCGCCCACCTCCTGCCCCGCCTGGAGGAACGCATCGGGGATCTGCACCCCTACGACGTGCCCGAGATCATCGCCCTCGCCCTCTCCGAAGGCAGCGCGCCCTACCTGGACTGGATCGCGGAAAGCACGACGGCTGCCGGAGATGAGAGGTAACTGGTCTCGGGTTCTTCCCTACCTTCTCATCCTGGCTGGCCTAGCCCTGCGGCTCCACGGCCTTACCTTCCAGAGTCTCTGGAGGGACGAGGTGGACGCTCTGCGTTTCGCTCAGTCGGGAGCCGTCACGTCGCTGAGCCAGCTGGGATGGAACGGGCCCCTTTACACCTGGCTTCTGGCCGCCTGGGTCCGGGTGGCCGGCACCACCGAGTTCGCCCTGAGGTTCTCGTCGGTGATCCCGGGAGTACTCCTGCTGCCGGTCCTGCTCCAGTTGGGGCGACGCTTGGCCCCGCCGGCGGGCGGCGGTCGCCGCAGCCTAGGGCGGCACCACGGTTCGACCTCCGATGGGACGGGTCTGTTTGCTGTGGCGCTGGGCGCATGCTCGCCCTACCTGGTCTGGTACTCCCAGGAGCTCAAGATGTACTCCCTGCTGTGCTTGCTGGGAGCGGTCTCCACCGCCACGCTGCTAGCGGTGCTCGAGCGGGGTGGCGCCCGGCGCTGGGCAACGTATGTGCTGGTGACCGCGACTGCCCCCTACGTCCACGTCCTGGGGGTGCTGCTCGTCCCGGCCCAAGTGCTGGCGTACCTGGTGGCCTGGCCCCGACGCCGGCCCAGAGGAGTGCCGTTCGCCCTCGCGGTGGGGCTGATGGTGCTGCCCTACGTGCCTCTGGCCGCCTGGCAGGCGCCTCTCCTGTTGTCGGCGTTTCGGACCGGCCACCCCTACTACCCCCTGCCCCAAGTGCTTTCCATCCTGTCACGCGGATGGACCCTGGGCATACTCGCCAGCGCCCAGCCCCTGCTGCTGGTCCCGTTCGCCCTGGCGGCTGTAGGGCTGGTCCTGCCCCCGCGGGCCACCGCCGAGGTTCGCTTCCTGCTCTGCTGGCTAGCGGTGCCGGTCCTGCTCGTGCACCTGATCTCGCTGCGCTCACCCATCTTCACCGACCGCTACCTCATCGCCTCCCTACCGGCGCTGCTCCTCCTCCTGGCGCTAGGTCTACACCGAGCTCACGCTCGCTCTCGCGTGGTCGGCGTGGCGGTGGGGACCGCCCTCCTGGCGGCATCTTTGTACGGCGTGCACCTGCAGAGCTCCTACAGCATCAAGACGGATGCGCGGGGGGCAGCAGACATCATCCGCCGCCACTGGCAGCCAGGGGACGCCCTGGTGATGCAGATCCCCTACCTCAGGCACTCCCTGGACTACTACCTAGGCCAGGGCTACACCTTCATTGAGGGTCCCTACACCAACGACGGTGCCTCGGCGGAGGAGGTGGACCGCTATCTTCGCTCGAAGGTCGAGGGGCTTGAGAGGGCCTGGCTGCTGCTCTCCGAAGCCGACATGTGGGACCAGCCCGGGCTGACCGAGGCATGGTTCCTTCAGCACGGAGATCGACAGGGCCTGTGGGAGTTGGCCCGGGTGCGGCTCTATCTGTTCCGCTTGCCCTGAGCCTCAGGCCCGCACGACCTCCACTAGGGGCACGTCCACGGGCCGGCCAGTCTGGATAGACTCCTCGGCGCAGATGGCCAGCACGGTGGAGTCGTAGGCAGCCTGGAGGCTGGCCCGGGGCTGGCGCCCCTCCTCGATGCAATCGAGGAACTCCTCCATGATGCGCAGGTCTCCACCGCCGTGGTGCCCGCCAGTGTACACCGGCCGATACTCGTCCACGTGGTCGCTGAAGCGGTGCTGAATGCGAATCAGGAAGTTGCCCTCGTTGTTGTAGAGAGCGTAGAGCTTGCCCGTCTCCCCGACGAAGGTGAATTCGCGGGTGTACTCCGGGGTGAAGTGGCACTCGGTGAAGGTGGCGCGGGTGCCGTTGTCGTAGGACACGGCCAGGACGGAGTTGTCGGGCACATCGCACTCCTGCGCCCACACGCATCGGTCGTCCATTTCCACCGCGGCGCCGTAGTCCATGATGAACCGGTCGTGCCGGACGAAGAAGGGGCAGGTCGCGGCGCGGTCACAATCGCGGCAGCGCTTGTCGTTAGGCTCATCCCCGCCGTAGTAGTCCAGGCCGCCGCAGGCGAAGACCTGCCTGGGCCGGCCGCCCATGTACCAGTTCAGCAGGTCGAGAGAATGACAGGCCTTCTGGATGAGCAAGCTCTTGATGTAGTCTCGGCGGCGAGCACGGCCGTGGTAGAAGTAGTTGCCGCCCACAGACACGTTGTCTATGCCCCAGCCCAGCAGCACCCTTCCGATGGCGCCATCGTCCAGGAGTTGGCGCACCCGCTCGAAGAGCACACAGTGCCGCAACTCCAGGCCGATCATGAAGACGCCCGGCGCGTTGAGCGCCGTCTCTGCCATGAGGCGGCAGTCGGCCACCGTCTGGGCCATGGGCTTCTCTACCATCACGTGCTTGCCGGCGCGCAGGGCGGCGACGGTGGGTTCGGTGTGGTGCGGGTCGTCCGTGGCCACGATGACGGCGTCCAGGCCGGGCAGAGCCAGCATGTGGTCGAGATTGGTGAAGTAGGCGAGCGAGTCGCCCCAGCGGCGCCGGACGAAATCCAGGCGCTGGGGCGAGAGGTCGCACACGGCGACCAGCCGGGAGCGGGGGTTGTTCCCGTAGAGCTCGCAGAAGTAGCGGCCCCGTCCCCCGAGGCCGACGACGCCTATGCCGATGCCTGTGCGCACTTGCCGCCTCCTGACTGCGTGGCCTTGATGCTAAGGCGGGGACGCGAGCCGGGCAAGTGCTGTCTAGCCAGAGCGGGAGCACGCGTGTGAGTTGCTTACGGAACGGTGCGCAGGGGACAGACACCCCCGGCAGTGACATCGCGCCTCGCGCGCTCGATCGGCTCCACCTCAGAAGACGGCACCCTCGGGGCGCTGGCCGAGGCGGGAGGCATCATCTCCGTCAGATCGCGCAACTGGTGGCTACGCTGTTGCCGCGGCAGCTGAAGACGGACAGCAAAGGGCGGGGACCCGAGAGTCGGGTCCCCGCTGCGATGCATTAGGGATGAGACGTGAACGGCGAAGCTTCTGTGCCTCGCCATTCGCGCATCACTCCTCCTCTTCTTCCGCTGCCCACTTCCCGGCCAGGTACCCGTGCGTCCAGGCCATACTATGGCTGAGGCCGGGGCAGATCACCGGGTAGCCACCCTTGAACCGTCGGCCCACGGTATTGCCCGCCAGGTATAGCCCCGGGATGACATTGTGGTCTGCATCCAGGGCTTGCAGCTTCTCGTTCGTCAGGAGGCCACCCAAGACCACGAGGGCGAAGGCCGGTTTCCCCGACCAGCCGGCGTAGTACGGCGGCGTGTCCACCGGCGTGAGCCGGTCGGCGCGCTTGCCGTAGTCCCGGTCTTCGCCTAGGTAGGCCAGCTCGTTGTAGCGGTCAATGGTGGCCTGGAGGGTGTCCGCCGGCACCTCCATCTTCTCAGCCAGTTCCTCGATGGTGTCGGCCTGGATAAGCCGGCCGCTGTCGAGCTTGGCCTGGAAGTCGGCTCTCACCGCATCCGTCGCCCGGTGGATACGGAAGAAACCGGGCCCCATCTTCTCCACGTCCTCTTCCCAGCTAGAATCGAAGACTACCCAGGCGCCACCCTGCTCGTAGTACTGGTTAGCTATGCTCTCCGTGTCGGCGTCTTCGTTGTAGAAGCGCTTGCCCCACTTGTTCACCTGAAGGAAAGCATCGGTGCCCATGGCGTGGAACAGGTGGCTCATAGGGCAGTGGGGCAGTTCCTCCATCACCGCGCCTACCCACATAGCCATCTTGTGCCCGTCACCAGTGCTGGTCCGGACCATGCCGGGGAGTAGCTTCTCGGGAGTGTACTTGGCCACCATCTCGGGATCGGCGCCGTAGTCGCCCGTGCACAGGATGACCGCCTTGGCCGCGTTGAACCGGATGTAGTCACCATCCTCGTTCTGCGCCACCACGCCGGTGACCCGCCCGCCTTCTTCCCGGATCAGTTGCTGGGCCCGAGTGTTGAAGTACACCTGAGCCCCCAGATCCACGGCTTTCCCTAGGACCAGGTTGAGCCAGGCGCTCTGGTCGGTGTGGATGGCTCCGATTCGGTGGCACGTGGGATACTCCACTATGGTCTCAGTGCGGTAGTTCCAGCCGTGTAGCGACTCGGGTCGCGGCCAGCTATCAATGACGGCGGCCTCGTCATCGGTCCGGTCCGGCACCACGAGATAGACCTCGAGGTCGTTCTCCGCCATGACCTCTTCGATGCGGTCCATGACCATGCCGCTGCTGTCGGCCCAGAGGTAGAGCAGGTCCATGTTGATCCGGCCCTGCCCCCAGTGCCAGAGTTTGTACACGATCTCGTCCTTGTCGAGCTCGATGCCTAGCTCCCGCTGTATGCGGCTGTCTATGGCAGTGTTGTCTCCGCCGCGGCCCTGAGCCCTGTCCGTCTTCTCCAGCACGACCACATCAGCGCCCCCCTCGGCCGCCGCCAGCGCGGCCAGGACACCGGCGCAACCGGCCCCGACGACGACCACGTCGGCGTCTACGGTTTCGGTGATGTCGGCATCGGGGATCGGCTCGGGGGGAGTCTCCCACTCATACTGCGGGGCCTCCTGGGCCTCCGAGGTCTGGGCTGCCGCTCCGAGGATGCCGGAGCCTGCCACCGCCGCTGCACTGGCTGCAGCGCCCATAACGAATGACCTACGGGTTACACGGAACTTGTGGTCAGACATTTGGATCACCTCTTCTTCTTTGAAGCAGTTGCTCCACCGACGTCTTGCGTGCTGCCCTCTGGCTACTCGATAGCACCCTCCTTACGCTTGCCCTTCCGACTTCGCTGCCTGTCGGTTCTCGACCTACTGGGCGGTTCGGTGCGCCGCTCCAGTGTCGTAGGGACCGGGCCCTGCAGGCCGTGCCAGCCCTAAGACCAGTCGGCGGGTCGCCCAGCCTTCGCGAGGCTGTATACAGCCCCATGTGCAACTTCTACCACACTACGAGCAGTACTGCAACCGGGCGTGATAGTAGGCACATTATCTTACCTATGCGGTATACTGGTGGCAGCCGACGGGCTTAGTGGGCACGGGGACAGCGGGGACTGGGGCGGCATGAGCCGGCGGGTACCGGGTGTGGTGACGCCTGCAACGGTGAGAGCGACATCTTCGGGCCACCAACGCGAATGCGATCGGCCTTGGCATCCGCGCATTCTGCTTCCAGTGGGACCTACTTGCAGCAGCCCGGCAGATTTGCCTGCGCCGCTGGTCGTCAGGCAGGGGATGGCGCCGCTGGGCAGGAAGGAGTCCCTCAGCGAGATGCTCGTAGAGGGTCGCACCCTCTACCAGGCGGCAGTAAGCGAACCCGCACCGTGAACGGTGCGCTGCTGAGAGCGAGCCGGAGTCAGCCCTTTCGGGGTCTAGCTCGCACGCAACAACCACACACCGGTAGAGTAACCGCGGGGACCACGAAGGCACCGGCGCCGGCCGCATAGGCGACGGCGCCTGAGCCTACACTCTCACAGGCCGCGGACGGGGCGGCAAAGCCGGCTTGAGCTGACCCTTTGGGACAGCAGACTTCACGGCGCGCCGGGTAGACCTACAGACGGGCAGCTTCGCGATCCATGATCTCCCACGCTTTGGCCACGTAGAACCGGTAGTTGTCCAGGGGCGTACCATTGGGTATGCGATGATCCAGGCCGAGGATGCAGCCCCCGGTGCGAACCATCGGGGGTATCTTGTACTCCAGCTCGGCCGTGATCTCCTGTCGAGTGCCCCGCAGGACGTGCTTGTCTATCCCGCCCATGAACGCCAGGCGAGTGCCGTGCCGTTCCCGCAGGGCCACTACGTTCATGCCCGCCGCAGGCTCCATGGGGTACATGAAGTTGAGGCCGGCCTCGAGGAACTCGTCCATGACGGGGTTCATGTTCCCGTCCGAGTCCTGGCCGAAGACGCGGGCTCCGCGAGCCTCCAGCACCTCCCACACCCGACGGTAGTAGGGGGCGATGAACTCCCGAACCTGTCTCGGCCCGGCCAGGGGCCCGCTCTTGCCCGCCATATCCTCGTGGACCATCAGTTGATCCACCTGGACCGTGCGCGACACCCGGTCTAGCACTTGGACCGCCGTCTCGGCGATGGTGTCGAGGACGTCGTGCACCAGCTCCGGCTGGTCGTAGTAAGCCAGGGCCAGCGCTTCCTCGCCCATGAGCTGACGCGGCTCATCGAAGCCCCCTGGAATGGACACGGTGACCACTCTGTCGGCCGCAAGATGAGCCCGGGCCGTCGCTTCCCAGTCACCGGCCAGCCGCGAGGGGGAGAACTGGTAGTGGTGCTTCACCCGCATCCAGTCGTCCATGTCGCGGACCGGATACTCGAGGGGCAGAGGCAGGGTGGCCGCCTTCTTGCTCAGCTTCACTCGCCGGCCGTAACGGTCCCGCGCGATGACGAAGTCATCGCTCTCCTCCAGGATCTCCTCCTGGTAGGGGTCCATCCAGCCGGTCGAGACCGGCACGCTTCCGAAGGCGGGGCGCCGGTAGCGGAAGGCGGACAGGTCGAGCTCCTGGGGAGTGGCGCCCTGGGCCGCCCATTCCTCCTTGAGGCCCAGGAGGGGACCGAAGATCTCGGTGAACAGCGGCCGCCGGTTCTCCCTGAAGGTCATGTAGTCCAGGTACTCCTCGCGGCGGGCTTCCATGCTCTGCGAGACGGCGAGAGCGGCGTGGTAGTCGGCCAGCCTTCGTGTGCGTCGCATCGCCGCTTTCCCTCCCGCCATGGTCGGTCATGCCCCGCGTGCGCCCACACCGGGCCCGCATGCCGCTGAGGCAGCAACGTACCTGGCACGGGCTCAAGTGGATGCCACAGGCCTCCAGGAGGCTGGTCACCTGCTCCCTTCGGGCGAGGGGCTTCGCCGGTAGCGACGAAGACAGCACAGGCTATTGGGGCCCTCGCGCCGGAAACGGTGAGAGAGGCGGTACACCGTGGCCTGGCACACTGCAACCCGGGAGGCGCTCTTGGGCCCCGACCAGCCGCTGGCCGAGAGCGGTGTCATCTCCACCCGGTCCCGCTCGGCGGGGCTCAAGGTGCCATCGCGTCGAAGCCCCCAGGGCATGGCGCCGCTCTAGGGGGCAAGGGTGATTCGTGGCATCCCCATACTTCACGACGATCGCAGCTACGTGCTCAGGTCAGAGAGGCCCGCCCGTCGTCCGGTCGTAACCAGCGATCAATCCATTCGTAGGCCTTCGGTGGCATCTCACGGATGAAGGCGTGTCCGTAGGGGGACTTGTAGAAGTCGAACCGCTCTGGCACGCCCAGCATCTCGTACACCTGCCGCACATAGGCTTGGCATTCGTCATCGCCGTAGGTGAAGTCG
Organism: Anaerolineae bacterium; assembly: GCA_013178015.1. Classification (NCBI taxonomy): domain Bacteria; kingdom Bacillati; phylum Chloroflexota; class Anaerolineae; species Anaerolineae bacterium. Next base: position 12,297 of record JABLXR010000009.1, on the reverse strand, counting down.
TCCTTCCCGTTCATGACCAGCAGCGGTCTGGGAGCTACTAGAGCCAGTATCTGGGGCTGATCCGCGTACCTGAGGATCCCGGGGATGGTCGTGTGGAATCCGAACCAGGCTTGGTTTGCTATCCGTCCTTTGTAGGTGGCAGGGTGGTTGCAGGGACAGGCAACCTTGATGCGCTCATCAAGGGCAGCCAGGTGCATTGTCCTGCTACCGCCCATGGATAGCCCAATGGCCGCCACTCGGCCTGCGTCCACATCGTCGCGGCTACACAGATAGTCAACGATTCTCATGTCATCCCAGGTCATGGTCGCGAATGACGTGCGGCCGAGCAAGAGCTCGTGCATCATGCAGACTGCCTCGTCCCACGGTATCACCGCGCCTGTCTCGTCCCGTCGGGCCCGATCGCCGAAGTAAGGCGCATCGGCGCTGACGGTGACATAGCCTCGCAGCACCAGGTCAAGAGCGTAGGGCGCCGTCCTCTCGTAAGCATCAGAGCTTGCTTCGCCCGCCGGCCACGCCCGGCCCAGGTCGAACCTCCCTCCGTGGCCATGCAGGCACACTGCTGCAGGTGCTGGGGCGGCCAGCGACTTGGGGATCATCACAGTGCACGGCACCCTTGTGTACGGCCGAGTATGCAGGATGACCTCTTCGACCAGGTACTCGCCGGCGTCACGCGTGGAGATGATCTCCGGCTCAAGGGCACAGTCCGAGAGGCCGTTCATGCCGGATAGCTCTCTGATCTTCTGCCTCAGGATACTGCAGAACGCCGGCCACTCCTCTCTGCTCGGCACATACCCGAACTTGGGCCTACTCCGCAGGATCTCCTCGATCTGAGCCTCCACAGTGGCCATCGTGCCCTGTCCACGTTCCATTGCGCTCACTCCTATGCTTTGAGCCCAGTGAAAACCACGCCCTGGATGAAGTACCGTTGAGCAAGGAAGAAGAGCATCAATATGGGCAGCATCGCTACAACAGAAGCCGCCATCATGAGATGCCATTCGGTTCCGAACTCCCCCTGAAACATCCGAAGCCCTAGCGAGACGGTGTATCGGTCAGTTGTGTGCAGGTAGATCAGGGGGCCCATGAAATCGTTCCAGTGGCCCTGGAATGAGAAGATCGCCACCGCGATGAGAGGTGCCTTGACCTGTGGCATCACTATCTGCCAGTAGATCCTGAAGTTGCTGCATCCGTCTATCCTGGCCGCCTCGTCCATCTCCAGAGGGATCGTCCGAAGGAACTGCCGCATGAGGAAGATGTAGAAGGCCCCGCCCCCGATCCAGGAGGGCACGATTAGGGGGAGGAAGGTGTTGATCCAGCCCAAGGACCGGAAGATCAGGAACCGAGGTATCATCGTGACCTGGCCCGGCAGCATCATAGTGGCCAGGAGAACCATGAAGACGATGTCTCTACCTCGCCACCTCAGACGAGCGAAGGAGAAGCCAACCAGCGAGACCGTGACGAGCTGTCCGGCAATGCACGCCCCCGTGTAAAAGGCGGTGTTCCGGAAGAACACCCCGAACGGGAGCGACGTCAGCGCTTCATGGTAGTTGGACCACCTCGGCGGGGTCGGAATCCACTTGGGCGGGAACAGGAAGACGTCTCCCAGGTCCTTCAGCGAAGTCGACACCATCCAGGCCAGGGGCAACAGAACCACGCATGCCCCACATACGAGAACGAAGTGGATCGCCGCCCTCTGCGCTCGGCGCCTGAACTTGGGAGGCGCCACGTGCCGGCCCACCGCTGATGTCATATCTTCGCCACCGTTGCTCCCTAGGTTCTGAGCTCGGTCTCGTAGTAGACCCAGGCGCTCGAGCTCCGAAACGTGAGTAGCGTCAGCGCGGACACATACAGAAACAGCAGCCACGCCAGACTACAGGCATACCCCATCTTGAAGTACTGGAAAGCATTGCGATAGAGATGCAGCACAAAGAACAGGGTTGCGTTGTTCGGGCCGCCCGCCGTCATCACGTATCCGGCCGTGAAGACCTGGAGAGCACCGATTATACCCATCACCAACTGAAAGAACAGCACCGGGCTAACCATGGGAAGGGTGACGTGGCGGAACCTTCCCCACCAGTTGGCTCCGTCGGCACTCGCCGCCTCATACAGCGTGGTGGGCACACCCTGTAGCCCGGCCAGGTAGATCACCATGCTCTGCCCCACGCCCCAGACGCTCATGATGACTAGGGAGGGCAGAGCCCAAGTCTGGCTTGCGAGCCACGGCGGTCCCGCAATGCCCACCAGGGACAGCATCCAGTTCGCCAGGCCGAACTGAGGCTGGTACACCCAGATCCATAGAAGGGACACCTCCACTCCACCGAGCACCGCGGGCATATAGTAGACAGTCCTGTACCACCTCAACCCGCTGACACCCGTGTTCAGGAGCAGCGCCAGGGAGAAGCCTGAGACCATCTGGAGGGGTACAGAACCGAGGGCGTACGCCGTGGTAATGCGCAGGGCTTGCCAGACGAGGGGATCCTGCCGAAGGGCGCGAGTGTAGTTCGACCAGCCGGCAAACTGAGGCGGACTCAGGAGATCCCACTGCATGAGACCCATCACGAAAGAGGCCACCATCGGCCCCGCCGTGAACAGCACAAATCCAGCGATCCAGGGGCTAGCGAACAGCCATCCATCTCGGTTCTCCGAGGCCAACAGCCCCCTTCTCGTCCGCCGCCCGGCGGCGAGCCCGTGCTTCTGGAACCACCGGGCGATTGCCGCTTCGTCTGTCCTCACTTCTCGCTCAGCCATATTGGCGATGACCAGGCTCGCTCCCCGTCGGCTTGAGTCACCCTGACGTAGTAGTAAAGGAAAGGCGCCTTGTTCGCGACCTCCCCTCTCAAGGCGATACGCTCAAATGGCTCATCGTCCACCCACTCAAACTCCTCGATCAACTCGCTCCCTCGGTGAGTGAACACCGGAACGTTGTTCCGTACTACCGTTATGTCGCCTATCCGGGTCGTGCCTGCGGCCCGCACTTTGAGATGACGCCGCAGCCGGGCCGTGCTGTCCTCATCCACGTAGACCTCTTGGCCCAGCCAGCGGTCGTTCACCTGAAAGTCGAGGAGTATGCGCCGCGCGCTGGTCGCGTAGCATCTGCGCGCCTTCAGTGCATCCCAGAGAGCCGCTCTGGTGAGCTGTTCTGCATAGATGGCAGTCAGACCGGGCTGGGGGTGAAACTGGGTCGGCTCCACGCCGTACCCACCTGCGACCGTCGCATGGCTGTCAGTTCCCCCTATGGCGCCGAGCCTCCAGCCACGCGCAAGTCCATCCTGCCAGTAGAAGGGCCCGTGCGCCGCTCGCATGAGGGGTCGAGGGTTCCCCTCAAACTCCGATGCTCCCCATTTCGAGTACACCTCAGCCACTGGCTCGCGCTCAGGCCCGCCATAGAACTCCGGCTTCCAGGACACTCTCTTCTCATCCCGCGACATGTGGTGCGGAATGACAAGCGCGTCTCTCCCCTCAAGCAGCTGGAACAATTCCCCCACGTGGCCTCGCCGCGGGAGCAGGTCGTATGGCTCACCGTCATCGGTGTCATAGTAGACGCATACGTCGCCACCCCTGCCGGTAGCATGGCTGGATTCAAACCCAAGGAAGGTCACAAACTGCCCTGGCGAATTGTGCCGCTGCGTAGCCTCCCGAACGGCCCGCCAGCTCGGCTCGTCTAGTGATCGGGAGTGATCGGAGAGCGCAGCGAAGTCCAGCCCTACTACGTCCCGGGCGTAGCGGTAGCCCAAGTCGGGAGGGCGAGACAGATGCTCCCAGCACCGAGACATCTGGGAGTGGACGTGTATGTCTCCCCAGAAGAGCTTCGCTCTGGCAGCACTGCTGCACATGATTGGGTTGCTCCGGTAGGCTTTGCGCCCATCGTTAGCCACAAGGTAGTGGACACCCTCCTGCGTGAGCATGACCGGCTCCAGGCGGGTGACTCCGCCCATCACTGACACTGCGCCACCACCGGGCAGGCCGGCTCCTGAATCGGTGCATGAGAAGTCAAGAGATCCATTCACGTTGTTGTCAGGATACCCACTGATCTCCGAACATAGAATACTAACGCGAAAGGGATCCCCTGGCTTCACCACGGATGGTGCTGTCACAGTGACAGTGGGAAATGCGCCGCTGAACTCGGACACAAGCATGCGTAGCCCCCTCCGTGATACGCGGTGTGTACACACCGGAAGGTCGCAGAGCGTTGACTCTGCAGACAAGCAACTCACCACGTGGCTGCGGTAGGCACGCCGCGTGACCAGGCCTGCCTAGCTGTCTGCTCACGCGGCTTCGTGCGCGAAGCGAACTCAGAAGGGTTGGGCCAGAATAGCTTCCACTTCGGGCTTCAGTTCGTCCATCACAATACCAACATCCTCGTTTTCGAGGAAGACCCGCGACAGCTTCTGATTGACTACTGTGTCCCACTCTGGCCAATGTGGGTTGAGAGGCAAGAACTGGGCATAGTCCTGTTCGAACGGCTCGAAGAAGTACTGGTTGTTCGTGGGAGGAGTGCTGCTCATGAAGACATCCAGGTTGATCCGGGTGGGCACTGCATCTCCTGCCATCACCCAGAGGAGGTCCGCTTCCTTGCTCTCAAGGAACTTCATGAGGGTCCATGCAGCATCTACCTGCTTGGAGTCGGAAGTCATCGCCATGCAGTTACCCTTGTATAGGGTGACCTTGCGCTGCGGGCCGACCGGCATGGGCGCGACCTCCCAGTTGAACTTGTAGGAGCGATAGACGATGCAAGAGCCCCGCCAGCTCACCAGCATTGCCAGCTTGCCGGTGGCAAAGAGGTCGATTCCCTCCTGTTCCTCCGCCTTCGGTGCAACCCTGTGCTTGTGGATCAGGCCTTGCTGGAAAGCGACTGCCTCAACGGCCTCTGGCTCATTCTCCCTGAAGACCTTGTGGTCTTCACTTAGCATCTGGCCATCGTTCTGCCAGATCCACGGCGCCAGCGCGGCGTGCCAGGTGTCCGCCTGGAAGCCAAACTGGGTGATGTTCCCGGAAGCATCACGCCCCGTCAGTGCATTGGCAGTCTCGATGAGAGCGTCCCAGGTCCACTCACCCGCCTCCCACAGTTGATCGGGCGTCGTGACCCCTGCTGCATCGAAGAGGTCCTTATTGAAATACACGATTCTGGGACTTCCCATGAATGGCAAGCCATACAGCTTCCCCTCCCACGTGGGCTCCTCCAGGCTCTGTGGCCAGAAGATGGAAAGGTCGAAGCTGTCCCTCTGGACCAGGTCATCCAGCGGTCTGGCAGTCCCCTTGGCAGCGTACGCCGTGATATCGTAGTTGTCTGTCTGCATCACGTCTGGCGGGGTACCGCCAGCGATCATGGTCAGAACTTTGTCCTTGTAGTTCGCAGTTATCTGAACGGACTGGACCGTGATCCTCGGGTACCTGTCGGCAAAGAGCTCCAAGGCCTTGTCTCGGGCCACCTTGCGCGTGCCGCTGCCCCACCAGGTGTAAATGATGTTCCCCTCCAGTTCGGGGGAAAGCGTGGCCGTCACCAGCTTCTCTACCTCAACGACCACGGTCTCCTTGACTACCTTCTCCACCTCCTTCTCTACCACCTGTGGCGTGACCGCGCAGGCGGCAAGGACTGCACTGGATGCGCCAGCCAGAGCCCCGGTCATGAACCGCCGTCTCGTCATAGCCCGCTTCTCCATTTCCCTCCTCCGCACTCCTGGCAGCGAAAGAACGGATGGACCCACTTACTCAATCATAGCCCGCCGGCGCCCCGCCTGCATTGCCTTTCCGCCAAGAACCTGACACAATCCTGACAAGATGACCGAGCAACCCGCCTCCCCCATACCCTCCCCCTTCGCCGACCAGGTCGCCGAGGCCCTCCGTCACCTCTACGACCCGCCCGGCCTCCTGCGCAGCCCCCTGGCTGACCTGCTCCCTGCCCCTGGTCTTCCCCCCGAGCACCGGGCCCGCTTCCTGCGCACCGCCCTCCTCGAAGCCATCGAGTCCCTCAACCCCGGACCCCGAGTGCCCTTCCGCTCTCCCTCCTCTCGCTCCTACGACGCCCTCCGCCTACGCTACGTGGAGACCCGCACCGTGGAAGAGGTCGCTCGCGAGCTGGCCGTGTCCGAGCGGCAGGCGTACCGGGACATCCGCAAGGGCGAATCCGACGTAGCCGCCATCCTCTGGGCCCGCCACCGGCCCCGGCACCCAGAGCAGGCACCGGCAGCCGACCAGGGCCTGCAGGCCGAGGTGGGGCGCCTTCAGCTACGGCCCGTCAACACCCCTCTACAGCCCATCGTCGCTGAGGCTCTGGCTGCCGTGGCACCCCTGGCCCGCAGGCTCGGATGTGCTCTTCCCGCCGCCGCGCCCACCCCGGCCGCGGTCAGCGCCGACTCCACCGCCCTGCGCCAGTGCCTGATCGCCCTGCTCAGCTGTGCCCTTCAGTCCGGGGCGAACCGCACCTCGCTGCAGGTGAAAGGGACGCCCGGAGCGGTCTGCGTGAAGGTGCGGTGCGAGGGCGCCGGCGGTCCCACCTCCCCACCCCCCGCCGGCCCTTGGGACACGGCATCGGCTCTGGCCCGGGCCACTGGCGCGCGGCTGAGCTGCGCCCAGGAGGCGTCAGGCCTCTCCTTGGAGCTCGACCTGCCCGCCGCTACCCCGGCTACTGTCCTAGTCATCGACGACAACGAAGGGCTGGTCGAGCTGTTCGAGCGCTACCTGGCCGATGCCGACTGCCGCGTCGTCGGTGCCCAGGACCCATCGGAGGGCCTGCGCCTGGCTCGAGAGCGGGCCCCCGATGCCATCGTGCTCGACATCCTTATGCCCGACACCGACGGCTGGGAGCTGCTAACCCGACTCAAAGCCGATCCTGCCACCGCCTCCGTGCCTGTGGTTGTTTGTTCCGTCTTCAACGATCCGGCCCTGGCCCAGGCCCTAGGGGCCAGCGCCTTCGTGCCGAAGCCAGTCAGCCGGGCGGCGCTTCTGACGGCTCTGCAGTCACTGGCATGCCTGCCGTCGAGTCACTCGCGGTGACATAGCGCGGCTTGGCCAGTACTAGGAGACGGTTCAGTGCTGCCAGAGTGTCACCCACACCCCACCGTCCTCGCTGGACCATCCCCACCAGGCCCACCGCCGGCCCGCCCAGGTCCTCCTCCACATCCATGGCTGTGACCAGCACCACCGGGATCTGGCACAAGTCGGCGTCGGCGCGCATGGCCGCCAGGACCGCTTTGCCGTCCTCCCCCGGCATGAGTAAGTCCAGCACTACCACGTCCGGCCGGTGGCGCCGCATCTCCTCCAGGCCCTCGGCCCCGCTGTAGGCCCAGCTGACCGCGTAGCGCTGCTCCGCAGTCTCCAGCATACGGGTCACCATCTGCACGAATCCCCTGTCGTCATCCACCACCAGCACTCGCTGCGCCCGCGGCAGCGTCGCCAGGACGCCGATCAGGTCCTCGGCCTGGATGGGCTTCTGCAGGCAGGCATGCACCCCGAGCAACTCCGCCCGCCAGGCGGTGTTGGGCACCGCCGCGAACAACAGCGGGACGTCGGCGGGAAGGTCGCGGGGCACCAGCTCGTTCACCAGTCGCCGCGTAGCTGCCAGCGAGAGTGGGGCGATGGCGGCCCGAGGATGATGCTCCTCCACCTCATCGGCCACGCCCGAGGATCCATCCACCCCCCAGACCTCGTGCCCTTCGAGATGACGGCGCAACAGGCCGGCAGCATCCGGGCCTCCTCCCAACACCAGCACGCCGTCCTCGTAAGGATTATCGGGGGTCGGTAGGGGCCGCGAGACCCGCAGTCGGGAAGTGCGCGGCCCGTCCGTCTTCAGGGGGAGCGAGACGTGAAAGCGCGACCCCACCCCCATAGTGCTCTCGGCCCACACCCTACCGCCGTGAAGTTGCGTGAACCGTCTGCTTATGGCCAGTCCCAGTCCCATGCCGGCCTCCGCTCTGGCAGCAGCAGAGCCGGCCTGGTAGAACTCATCGAAGATCCGCTCCAGCTCCTCCTCCGGTATGCCCACCCCAGTGTCCTCCACCGACACCAGGACTTCCTCTTCGGTCCTCCGGGAGACCACCCTCACCTCGCCTCGCTCGGTGAAGCGGATGGCGTTGTTCACCAGGTTCAGGAACACCTGCCGCATCCGGGTGCGGTCGAGCAGCAGCCGGGGTACGTCCTCAGCCAGGTCCAGCACCAGCGCCAGGGGCCGGCCGCGCGCCAGGTTGCCCGCGGTGTCGGCCACCTCCCGCAGGATCTGGTTTACGTCGCACAGCTCCTTGCGCAGGGGCATCCGCTCCGCGTTCAGCCGGGACAGGTCCAGCACGTCGTCCACCAGCTGAGACAGGTGACGGCTGGCCGTATACACCTGAGCTACATCCCGCCGCAGGGAGGGGCTCCATTCCATCTCACCGTAGACGTGGGGCGACAGGTACATCATCTCGCTGAAGCCTAGTATCAGGTTCAGCGGCGTCCGGAGCTCGTGGCTGATGTTGGCAGCGAACTGCTCCTTCAGGTGCCGGGCTTCCTCCGCCTCCTCGCGGGCGACAGACAGCTCGTGGTTTGTGCGCTGGAGCAGCCGGTAGGCCAGGTCCAGGGCCTTGATGGTGCGGTTGAGCTGGCCTTGCCGGTCCCTCAGCTGATCGGCCAGACGGCGGGCCTCGTCGTGGCGCTGCCAGGACCAGGTCAGGGTCTGATGCGAGGCGTTCAGCGTGGCGGCCAGGGCCCCACCCAGGAGAGCGTACAGGCCGGCGGCCACGGGGAAACCGGGATCGGGAACCAGAAAGAGGTGCAGGGCCAGGTGGCTGCCTGCCGCCCCGGCTGCAGCGGCGATGGGGGCCCAAGGGACGAAGAGGCTGGCGCTGGCCGCCACCGACAGAGCCAGCACCGCCGTCACCACTGGCCCGGGTAGCCAAAGCGCCGCCAGCCCCGCCAACAGGTAGGCCGCCACCACCAGCGCCACCGTTCCCGCCCTCAAGTTCCTGCGGCAGACCCACCAGGCCAGGAGGCACCCGAGGGTAGCCGCCAGCAGCACTGCGAACGGTCTCCAGCGGAACTCCGCGCCAGGCAGATAGGCCCACGCACCCACCGCCGCCGAGGCCCCGTACAGAAAGATCATGGGCGGCAGGGCCCGCTCCCGCAACGTCTCGAGGTCGGCGGCACGATGATCGGATGGCACGGCACCGGCCCGCTGATTCATTCGCACCTCCCGCTCGTGATACGTGATGCGTGATACGTGATACGTGACGCGTGATATGTGACAAGTCTCATGCCTCAGGGGGCACGCGTCACGTGTCACGCATCACGTGTCACGCATCAGATACCGCGGCGCCCCGTATCGGTTCGGCCTCTCTCCACCACCGGTGTAGGCTTCCGTGTCGTCCCCATACGGGTCGCCAAACCGGTTCATCAGGCGGTACATCCGATCCCGCATATCCTCGGCCACGCCGGCGTAGGCCTGATCCTCGACGACGTTGTGCATCTCGTGCGGGTCGGCCTCCAGGTCGTACAGCTCGTCGAAGTCGAACCCGTTGAACACGTACTTGTACCGGTCCGTGATCACCATGCGCTGGGTGTAGAGGAACTCGCCTCCGTAGCAGGCACAGAGCACCTCGTCCTCCCAATCCTCCCTTTCGGGAGACTGGAACAGCGGCAGCAGAGAGCGGCCGTCCTGGTAGGGCAACGGCGTTAGCCCCAGCGCGTCGGTCAGCGTGTGTGCGATGTCATGCAGCTGCACTAGCCTGGGAGACACGGAGCCGGGCGCGATCCGTCCCGGCCAGCGGATGACCAGTGGGATGCGGTAGCACTCCTCGTAAGGGATCCAGCCCTTGATCCACATCCGGTGCGCCCCCACCATATCGCCGTGGTCGGTGCAGAAGATGACCAGCGTGTCCTGGGCCTGTCCCAGAGCGTCCAGGCGGTCTAGCACCCTCCCGACCTGGGCGTCCAACTGCTCGCAGCAGGCGAAGTAGTGGGCAAGGCCCTCCCTCACCGTGGCCTCGTCCACCTCACCCCAGGTCTGGGACTCGCGCCGATGCATCCCCGGCTTGCCCTCGAAAGTGTCGTAGAAGGACGGCGGGAGGGGGATGTCCTCCAAGGGGTACCGGTCCAGGTACTTCCGGAGGGGGCGATAGGCGTCGTGGGGTTCAGGGAAGTGGACCTCCAGGTGCCACGGTCCTCCCTGCCCCACCAGGCGATCGAGCATACGCTCGGCGCATCCAGCGATGAAGGCCATGTGCGTGGCCTCCTCCGGCCCCTCCACGCAAGCCCACATGGCGAAAGGCCGGCTGCCCGGCCATCGGAACATGCGCGCCGAGACCTCCACCACCTCGTCCCGCCGAGGATGGTTCTCCCAGCGATCTTCCGATGCCACGGCTCCCGGGCGGACCATGGCCTCGAAGTGGGGAGAGAGCCCAGCCACATGGTCGAAGCCGAAGTGCATGGGACCACGCTCGTGGCTTGCGTGCCACTTCCCCACGTGGCCCAGCCTGTAGCCTGCTTGTTTCAGGCGCTGGGGATAGGTGACTACGTCGCCGAACATGTCCCGGCGCACGGAGGGCGAGGAGTGCACCTGGTTGAAGACACCATTGTGCCAGTGGTAGGCCCCGGAGAGGAGCATGGCTCGGGCGGGACAGCAGAGGGCACAGGGGGTATAGGCCCGATCGAAGAGGATACCCCCATCGACCAGGCGCTGGACGTTGGGCGCTCTGGCGGGGCTCCTTCCGGCGATGGTCTGCCACTGCTGCTGGTCGGTCATGATGAGGAGCACGTTGGGTCGGTCTGCCATGGCCTGCCACTCCTGCCTGGCCTGTGCCGTCCTCCCATCGCTGCACAGGCGCGACTCCAGTGTGACTCAGGGCAGGTCCGGAGGCAAACCCCCTCAACCAGGGAACCACCTGGGTTGGCTGCGGGGCAAGCAAGCCTTGTCGCGAGTGCGCGTCACCCGGCCCGTAGCCCTGGTCAGACCAACAAGGACTCCAGATACTCCAGAGGAACCCGCCGACGCCTCTGTACCAGCCGGCGGGCGGAAAGGAGGCGGAGCGAGAAGGGGATGGCGGCCAGCAGGCCCCGGAGTCGGGCCCGAGCGGCGGCTCCCCGCCAAGCCCGGAGAGCGTCCCCGGCGACCCGCCCCTGGGCCCGTACGATGCAGCGCCAGTGGCGCCGTAGGAGCGGACCCGGCAAGTCCTTCACCACCACAGCCACCGTGTTGCGACCGGTGAAGAAGCTGGAGAGCGTCCCACCTCCGCTGGCGCTGAGGCGATGGTAGACCACCGCCTGGGGCTCGTACAGGCACCGGTATCCGAGTAGCTGCGCCCGCCAGGCCAGGTCCACGTCCTCCAGGTACATGAACAGCCGCTCATCGAAGAGGCCGGCGTCGAGCAATAGCGACTTGCGGTAGGCAGCCGCACCGCCGCAGGGGCCGAAGACATATGCCCTCTGGGAGAACTGGCCTCGGTCCTGCTCCCACACCCCCCGGTTCCGGGGAATTCCATCGCGACCGTACTGGTCCCCTGCCGAGTGGAACGCGTCTCGTCTGTCGAACAGCATGATCCTGGACGCTACCATACCCACCTGCGGGTCCACCTCGAACGCGGCCAGCAGCGCCCGCAGCCACTTCGGGTGCGCCTCCACATCGGTGTTCAGTAGGGCCACCACCTCGCCCTGGGCGGCCATGATGCCGGCGTTGACACCGCCGGTGAAGCCGCGGTTGCGGTCGAGGGCTATCAGGCGGACCTCCGGGTAGTCCCGGCGCACCAGAGCAACCGAGTCATCCTCAGAGGCGTTATCTACCACGATGGTTTCGAACGAGGGCTCGGTCTGGGCGCGGAGCGAGTCGAGGCAGGTGGGCAGTAGGCGGGCGCCGTTCCAGTTGGGGATAACGACGCTGGCTCGCACCGTCACTTCAGAGCTCACGGCTCAAGTACTCCGCCAAGGCCTCCCGCCAGGGGCGTAGCCGGATCCCCAGCGCCTCGGCCGCGGCGAAGTTGCGCAAGGGAGCATAAGGAGGCGGAGTGGAAGCCCGGCGGAATTGCTTCAGCAAGATGGGCCGCACTCTGACCGACCCCAGCCCCGCTCCCTCCAGCACCGCCCGGGCGAATTCGTGCCGCGAGCAAATGCCTTCGTTCACCAGATGGTAGATGCCATACCGCCCGCTAGCAGCGAGCGCCGCCACCGCATCGGCCAGGTCAGGGGCGTACGTGGGGCTGCTAACCTCGTCTGTCACCACCGCGAGCTCGTCCCGCTCGCGGGCCAGGCTGAGCATCTTGGCGGGGAAGTTGTTCCCCCCGGGGCTGAAAAGCCAGGCCAGGCGCACGATGTAGTACCGCGAGAGGAGCGATCGGACGT